>JAPOYR010000007.1 GCA_026706485.1 Chloroflexota bacterium
TGGCCCGCTCGACGAAGAGGGAGTAGAGGTTGATGTCGCCGCCGCCGAGCAGGGGGTATTGACCGGAGGCGCGGATCAGCTTGCCCAGGGTGTCGGCGCGGTGCTTGGCGGCGTCGTAGGCAGCGACGAGGGTGGCGGGCGGATGACCCCCTCCCCAGCCCTCCCCCTTCCAGGTGGAGGGAGCCGGAATCGAGGTGGAGGGGGCCGAACTGGCCTGGTCGCGGAGGTGCTGGATGGCGGCTTTGCGGGCGGCGGCGGTGGGGGCGCGGGCGATGGCGGGGTCGCGGGTGGCGAACCACTCGACTTCTTGCAGCTTGATGCGATCCCAGGGGGGATTGCCGATCACGGCGTCGAATCCGCCTTCGGGGCGAAGGCTCTGCCAGTTGCTCCAGACGCCGGGGAAGGCGGCCTCCCAGTGCAGAAAGTCCTCGCGGTCGGCGATGGCCCGAGACTGCGTCCAGCGGTCCGTGAACTCGCGCCAGATTTCGTCCTGGGTGATGGACCCGTCCGCGGCGTCCGGACCGCGGGCCAGCAGGTCGAAGGCGATGCTCGACTCGCGCCCCAGGGTCTCGACCACCGCGCCCTCGAGGGAGGCCTGGGCGCACCGCCTCAGACCTGCCGTCTGCCAGCGCAGGCCGGCGAGGAAGTCCAGCACGCCGCGCAGTTTCGCCGTGGCTTGCTCGACGCCCTCGAACAACCCGGCCGATTGCTTCACCTCGGCCACGTCGGCGTCGGAGAGCCGCTCGATGCGCTGCATGCCGGCCGTGGCGGCCTCGGCCCCGGCGATGGCGCTGCTGGCGCTGAGTCCGCCCAGCTGGTCGAAGTCCTGGCGCGCGTCCAGCACCCGCAGGCCCAGCAGCGAGTCGCCGCAGCGCAGATGGTGGTCCAGGAACGATAGCGGCGCGCCGACGGTGAAGCTGTGCAGCCAGAGCGACACCTTGGCTAGCTCGACGGTCAGCGGGTTCTTGTCCACGCCGTAGATGCAGCGCTTGAGCACCATGCGGCGGATGATGGTCTGGTCGCTCAGCTGCGCCTCGTCCATGACCCAGTTGGCGTCCCGCGCGCGCTGCAGGAGGTCGTCCCGAATCCGCGCTACGCGCTCCAGCAACGGCGACTCGTAGGCGTCGTCGCCGTCCAGCCATTCCGGCACCGCCGGGGCGTACTCGATGAGGTCCGCGACGTAGTCGGCCAGAAAGTCGACGGCGGTGACGAGGAAGTGTCCGCTGCCCATGGCCGGGTCGAGCACCTTTAGCTCCAGCACCGCCTGGGCCGGGTCCAGCCGCTGAAGCTCGGCCAGCCGCTGGCACTTGGGACGGCGGTCGCTCGCGAGCTCGCGCGCCCTGTGCTCGAACGCCGAGAGCCGCTCTTCCGCCAGCGGCTTGAGCGTCTGGTCCAGGATCAGGTCGACCAACTCCTGCGGCGTGTAGAAGCTGCCGCTGTCCTTGCGCGCGTAGGGATTGAGGCGGGTCTCGATTTCGCCCCGGCTGTTGCGCACCGGCTCCCGCTCCAGAAGGCGCTCATAGATCGAGCCGAGCTGCTGCACCGACATGTCGCGGTAGTTGACGAACTGCCGGCGTCCGTCGATCTCGGCGTGACTCAGGTCGTGGACGATGGGGGCGAAGGCCGCGTCGGACAGCCGCACGGCGTCCAGCAACGGCGCGGCGTCGGCGGCGAACAGGCCGCCGTTGTAGGGCGGGAGTCCGATGGAGTCGTCGCCGGTGTCGATCAGCCCGGCCAGCGTCATTACGCGGTCGTAGTAGTTGCCGGCGCGGGACGAGAAGGTATCGCCGTCATCCATGCGGCGGGCGATGTCGTCGCGGACGCGCTTGCGCAGCCCGTAGTCGTCGTAGCGCGAGTCGTTGACCGGCAACAGGCCGCGGTCCTCGGCGTAGAGCACGAAGAGCAGCCGATAGAGCAGCACCAGCGCCGCCTGCCGCGCGTCGGGCAGGCTCGCGCCGCCAGCGTCCAACAACGCCGCGATGAGGTTGGGAAAGGCGCGCTCGAACACCACGCCCGACAGGTCCTGCGCCACCTGCTGCTCGTAGCGCCGTCCTTCGGCCAGCGCGGTTTCGAGGAAGGTGGTGGTGGCGCCGGGTCGGAGCACGAAGGACCGGCGCCGGAACAGCAGGAAGAAGGTGCGGAGGCTGTCGGCGGCGGAGGGGACCCCCTCACCCCAACCCTCTCCCCCAGGAGAGGGAGCCGGAGGACCCCCTCCCCAGCCCTCCCCCTTCCAGGTGGAGGGGGCCGAAGTCGCGTCCGTTCGCCCTGAGCTTGTCGAAGGGTGTGGTTCGACAGGCTCACCACGAACGGGGGAGGGCGGACCGCTGCCGGCGATGAGCGCGGCGAGGTCGGCTTCGAAGTAGCCGGTGGCGCGGGGACGCGCCCGCTGGTCGTAGAGCCGCCAGACGCCGCCGTCGGTGAGGATGCCCCAGCGCAGTCGACCGTCCGTGATGTCGTTGGCGGTGCGCAGATAGCGGAGTATCTGCCCGTGGGGCGTGCCGGTGCGCGCACGGCCGCTTACCTCGCGCGCGTCGAGCTGTCGTCCGAAGCGCTTGCTCTCGGCCACGACCGCGGCATCGAGGAAGCGTTCGTCGGGGATTACGCGAGCCGCGGCGCGCGCCTTTGCGTCCGCATCAGCGAACAGCAAGTGATCGGGAATGTCTTCGTTTCGCGTCGTGCCCTGCTGCGGTAGGTAATCGGCCCAGCCCAGGAGCTCCAGGAGAGGTCGGATCAGCTCCTGTTCGGTCTCGGATTCGTTGGGTTGGTCGAAGCGACTGAAATCGGCGAACAGGCGGCGGGCGCCGTCCCGAAATCTGTGGAAGGCATCCGGATGGGCGAATGTGGCGTCCCAGTCCCCGGTGGCCTTGATGCCGTCGGTGAGGAAGTACTGGGTAAAGAGTTGGCCTTGCACGTCAGTTGGTCAGTGTGGCACGGGGTGGGCGGTGGAGGGGCGGGCTCGGTACCCCCGTTCATGGTTCGACAGGCTCACCACGAACGGGGGTGGGCTCGTAGCAAACGAGCGCATGCGCGAGTGGGTCGAGACGCGCGGTGTAGGCGTGGCGAGGGCTACGCCTGTGCTACAGCGGCAGCAATCTGCTTGGCGAGTTCAATTGCGTGTTTCGCGTCGTTGACGTTCGGCTCGTGAGCGCCCTCGGTTGGATAGCGCGTGATCGCCGAATATTCGTTCAAGATTTCGGCCGCCGGCCTGAGGTCCGCAAAGGCCGGATTCAGGCCAGTGCACAGCCGGATGAGGTAGGGCAGGTCGTGGACAAGGCGAAACGGGACGTCGTGAGCGACCAGATAGCCCTTGAGGTACTTCTCCGCGCATTGCTGGGCGTGGAAGCAGGCCGCGGCCCGCAGCGGCCGGTCGGGCCCGAGTGCACGGCGAGCAATCTCCAAGTCCTCGTCGGCTTTGGCGAACCAGGCCTGTTCAGGCGGCGTGGCGGTCATAGAGGACTTCGGAGTCTTCCAGCATGCGGCTGATCATGGAGTTGGGGTCCCGGCGGTATTTGGCGATCACGTCGGCCGAGCGGATCAGGACATCGACCGGCAGAACGAAGTGGTCGGCGATGGCGAGGCGGATGGGGTTGCCGCGGCGGGGTGGTTCGACGCCAGGGCGCAGGACGACCAGCAGGTCCAGGTCGCTGTTCTCGTCGACTTCGCCACGGGCGCAACTGCCGAACATGATGATTTGCTCCGGCTCGAAGCGCTCCACGATCAGCCGCGTGATGGCCTCGATGGTTTCGCGGTTCAGAGGGTCTTCAACGATGCGCATGGGTGGCTAAGTGGCCCTTCGGGTGTCGATGATCCCGTTTGCCAGGGCGTTCATGTAGGCAAGGATAGGGTGTTTGGGCCCTACCGGGCGTCGAACCGGGCCGCGTTGTCGCGGCGACAAGGTCGGCGGTCGCCGTTTCGGGCCCGATCCGGAAGCCGGGGGCCGTTCATGGTTCGACGGGCTCACCACGAACGATGGCGGGCTCATGGCGAACGCGGCCGGGGTCGGGCATCTGAGACTCCTCGCTGCGCTCGGAGTGACAGGGTGGGCGCTCGGGGTGACAGGTGTGGGCGCCCTCACCTCCGTATCGGGTACGGGGCAGACTCTGACCCCCTCCCCTTTCCAGGTGGAGGGGGCCGGAGTCGAGGGAGAGGGCTGGCCCGCGGAGGGGCGACGCATGCGTCGCCCCTCCACCGGACGGCTCCGGGCGCGCCTGGCGTGGTGGGGGGCGGGGCGAATCGGTAGCATGGGCGTTCGGGGCCCGTGTCTGCGGCCTGATTTCTTTCTCGGTGAGCTAACTCGTGCGGCTGCGACGCGATATGGCGGCGATTCACGGATACGTGCCGGGCTTGCAGCCTGGCGACGGCGGCTGGATCAAGCTCAATACGAATGAGAGTCCCGAGGCCTCGCCGGCGGCGGTGGCCGCCCTGCGCGAGGCGGCCGGCGCGTCGATCCGGCTTTACCCCGATCCGATCAGCCGCGAGCTGCGGGATGCCGCCGCGCGCCGCCATGGCGTGCAGCCCGAGCAGGTGGTCTTCGGGAACGGCTCGGACGATCTGCTCAACCTGCTGATCCGCGTGGCGTGCGATCCGGGCGACCGGGTCGTCGCGGCGACGCCGAGCTATTCGCTCTATCCGGTGCTGGCCGCGATTGGCGGCTGCGACATTCGCGAGGTGCCGCTGGGCGACGACTTCGCGTTGCCGGTGCGCCAGCTGGCCGCCGCGCGCGGCAAGATCACCTTCGTCGCCAGTCCCAACAACCCCGCCGGCACCCACTACGAGGCGGACGACCTGCGCTGGCTGGCGTCCCGCGTCAATCTGCTCGTGATCGACGAGGCGTACGTCGAGTTCGCCGACCGGGACAACGTGGACCTGCTGCGCGAGTGCGACAACGTCTGCGTCACGCGCTCGTTCTCCAAGAGCTTCGGCCTGGCGGGATTGCGGCTTGGCTACGCGGTGGCGAGCCCGGAGCTTGCCGACGCGCTGCTGCGGGTGAAGGACTCCTACAACGTCAGCCGCCTGGCGCAGGCCGCCGGGCTGGCGGCCCTGGGCGACCTCGATTGGGCGGAGCGTCACTGGTCCGCGATCCGTTGCCGCCGCGACGCGCTGGCGGCGACGTTACAGGAGCGATTCGGGCTCAAGTGCCACCCGTCCCAGGCAAACTTCGTATTTGTCGAGCTTGACGGGTACGATGCCGCGGATGTTCAGCGCCAGCTCGAAGATCGCCGCATTGTGGTCCGGCGTTTTGCCGGCGATCCGCGCATCGCGAATGCGCTTCGGATCTCCATCGGCTCGGCGGAAGACATGCAGTTGTTCATGGCCGCGTTCGGCGACGTGCTCGGGCACGAGGCCGGCGCGGCGCAATCTTGTGACACCGATCCAGGGTGACATGGCCCACCGCCGGTGGGCGTCGAGGGGGGTTTAGGTCTTGGAAGGTCTAGTGTGGGTCGTCCCGGCGGCCATCGTGGTTTCCGTCGCCGTGGTCGGATACCTCGTCCGTGATGTTTTGACGCGGCCGATCGACCGGAGCGGTCGCAGCGCCGAATTGATTCCGGCGGTCCAGGGGTTGGACGACGCGGAGCGGAGCCGTCTGTTCGCGTCCATGCAGCTCAACGGCGACCGCATCTATGAAGGCGCGACGGCCTTCCTGCGGCGGCAGTACCGCACCATCGCGTTCCTCGCGCTCTTCGCGGCTGCCGGGTTGTCGGTGCTGCTGTTCTTCTTTGGCGCCAACGAGGCGAAGGGCATCGAGGCGGGCGACATTGCCTGGCGCACCGGGGTTTCGTTCCTAGTGGGCGCCGCCGCCTCCGCGCTCTCCGGCATCATCGGCATGATCGTGGCGGTCAAGTCCAACGTGCGGACCGCCAGTGCGGCCACCAAGTCGCTGGGCGACGCCCTGACGGTGGCCCTTCGGGGCGGCGCCGTTTCCGGAATTCTCATCGTCGGCCTGAGCCTGCTGGGCGTGTTCGTGCTCTTCGCCCTGTTCGATGGCTTCGGCAATCCCACACGGGCCCCTGAGCTGATCGTCGGCTTCGGGTTCGGCGCCAGCTTCGTGGCGCTGTTCGCGCAGCTGGGCGGCGGCATCTACACCAAGGCCGCCGACGTGGGCGCGGATCTGGTGGGCAAGGTCGAGGCCGGTCTGCCCGAGGACGACCCGCGAAACCCCGCAGTGGTGGCCGACCTGGTCGGGGACAACGTGGGCGACTGCGCCGGACGTGGCGCGGACCTGTTCGAATCGACCGCCGCCGAGAGCATCGGCGCGATGATCCTGGGTGTGGCCGTGTTCAAGGCCATCGAGGCCGCGGCTCCGGGCACAGCGGGCGTCGAGTGGATCCTGTTTCCGCTGGTGGTGCGCTCATTCGGCACCATCGCTTCGGTCATCGGTCTGCTCGTGATCCGGCCCGAGCAAGTGCGCGACGCGCAGAAAGCGCTCGACATCGGCTATTGGACCACCGCGCTGTTTTCGGTTGTTGGAATGGCGATTGCGGTGTTCGTGATGCTGGAATCCGCCTGGTTCTTCCTGTCGGGAGTCATCGGCATTCTGACGAGCGTGGCATTCGTCTACATCACGCAGTACTACACCGCGGGCACGTGGCGCCCGGTCCGTGAGATTGCCGAGGCGTCTCGCACCGGTCCCGCCACCAACATCATTTCGGGAATGGCGCTCGGCTTGGAGAACACGGCCGCGCCGATCATCGTCATCTCGATTGCCCTTTGGACCTCGTTCCACACGGGCGTCGAGGGCTTCGCAGCGCTTGGAATCCCGATCGGCACCTTCGAGGCCGGCGTTTTCGGTACCGCTGTCGCCACCATGGGCATGCTCATGAGCGCGGCCTACATTCTGGCCATGGACACCTTTGGTCCGATCTCGGACAACGCGGGCGGCATTACCGAGATGGCCGAGGCACCCGAGGACGTGCGGGACATCACCGACGGCCTGGACGCGGTCGGCAACACGACCAAGGCGCTGACCAAGGGCTACGCCATCGCCTCGGCGGCGCTGGCCGCGTTCCTACTGTTCAGCGCCTACCTGGAAACGGCCGACCTCCACAGCGTCGACCTGGCCAAAGTCGAAGTCTTCATCGGCGCCATGCTGGGCGCCATGCTGGTGTTCCTGTTCAGCTCGTTGGCCATCCGCGCCGTCGGTCGCGCCGCGAGCACGATGATCCAGGAAGTCCGGCGGCAGTGGCGCGAGAACCCGGGCATCCTCGAGGGGACCGTCGAGCCCAGCTACAGCCAGGCGGTTGACATCAGCACGCGCTCGGCGCTGCGGGAGATGATTCTGCCGGGCCTGCTGGCCGTCCTGATGCCGGTCGTCGTGGGCCTGGTGCTGCGCGCCGAGGCCGAAGCCGCGTTTCTGATGGTGGGAACCATCGCGGGCGTGCTGCTGGCCACGGTGATGAACAACGGCGGCGGCGCCTGGGACAACGCGAAGAAGTTCATCGAGGCCGGAAATCTCAAGGACGAGGACGGCAACCCGATTGGCAAGGGAACCGAGGAGCACGCCGCGTCCGTGGTCGGCGACACCGTTGGCGACCCGTTCAAGGACACGGCGGGTCCATCGCTGCACGTGCTGGTGAAGCTGCTCAGCACGATCACCCTGGTTCTGGCGCCGGTCTTTGTCGTGACCGCCTAAACCGGGGCGGTGCTGTTCGAGGCGGCTCTGTTGGGCGCCGTGCAGGCGCTCACGGAGTTTCTGCCCGTGAGCAGTTCGGCGCACCTGTTGCTGGTGCCCGAGTTCGCCGGGTGGACCGACCCGTTTCTGTCGGGCCTGATGCTCAGCGTGGCTTTGCATCTGGGCACCGCGCTGGCGCTGGCCGTGGCGCTGTGGCGCGACTGGTGGCGGCTGACGCTCGGTGTCGTCGGTCGCGGCGACGACCCGGCCGTGTCGCGCCGTGTGGCGGCGGGCATCGCGGGGTCGACGGTGCTCGTCGGCGCGGTGGCCTATCCGCTGCACGGCGCGCTGACGGAGACACGAACGCTGCTGTTCGCGTCGATCATGCTCATCGCGTTCGGCGTGCTGCTGGCGGCCATCGATCGCTGGGCGCCCACTCGCACCACCTTCGAGAGCACCCGCCTGCCCATATGGCTGCTCGTCGGTCTGAGCCAGGTCGTGGCGCTGATTCCCGGCGTCTCGCGTTCCGGGATCACCATGACCGTAGCGCGTGCCCTGGGTGTGAGGCGGCGCGCCGGCGCGCGCTTCTCGCTGCTGCTGCTGACGCCCATCGTGCTCGCTATCGGAATCGCGGAACTCTCCGCCGCCGCCGGTACGGAGGCCTTCGAGTCGGTTGCGGGCGCGCTGGCGATCGGTGCGCTCGCGGCGGGATTAGTCGGGGTGGCCGTCATCCGGGTCTTGCTCTGGTTCGTGGCCACCCACAGCCTGCTTGTCTTCGGCGCATATCGGGTTGCACTTGGCGTGGCCGCGCTGGTGGTTCTTGCCGTGCAGCCGTGAATGCGCCCGTATAATCGCGTTTAGCCACCTGAGGCACCGCGTGATGCGCCTGGGACTTCTCAACGCCACCGGCTATACCGGCGGCGAGATGATCCGCTATCTGGCCAGCCACCCCGACCTGGAACTGACGAGCCTGACGGCACGCAGTCAGGCCGGCAGCACCGTGGGCGACGTGTTGCCCTGGGTCCGGGCCACGGCGCGGCCCGACTACGCCGACCTGCGGCTCACGCCGGAGCTGGACGGGTCGGTGGATGCCGTCGTGTCGTGCCTGCCGCACAGCGCGTCCGCGGCGCAGCTGGCGCCGCTGCTCGACGACGGGGTGCCGGTGGTGGACGTCAGCGCCGACTTCCGACTGCATGACCTGGCGGTCTATCGCCAGTGGTATGGCGAGCACCCGGCGGCGGAGTGGATCGCCGACGCGGTCTACGGCCTCACCGAGTTCCGGCGTGACGAACTGCGGCACACCAAGCTGGTGGCCAATCCTGGGTGCCACGCCATCGCGGCGGAGCTGGCCGTCGGTCCGGCATTGGCGGCGGGCCTTGTCGAGCCGTCCGTGATCGTGGACTCGAAGACCGGCATCTCGGGCGCCGGCCGTAGCGCCGGAACCAAGTTCACCTACTCCGAGATCAACGAGAGTGCGGCGCCCTATAACGTCGCCGCCCACCGCCACGGCCCGGAGATCGCGCAGGAGCTGACCACGCTCGCGGGGACGCCGGTGCAGGTCACGTTCGTTCCGCACCTGGTGCCCATGACGCGCGGGATTCTCTCGACGAGCTACGCGCGGCTGCGTGACGGGGCGACGGGCGCGGATGTCGATGCGGCGTACGAGGACCGATACGGCGGCGAGCCGTTCGTGCACCTGGCCGACGAGCCGCCCCGCACCAAGTGGACCACCGGCACGAACCATTGCTTCGTGCAGGCGGTGGCCGACGAGGCCACGGGCACCCTGATCGCGATGAGCGCCATCGACAACCTGGGCAAGGGCGCGGCCGGCGCCGCGCTGCAGAACGCCAACCTGATGCTGGGCCTCGACGAGCAGGTGGGACTCGGCATCCCGGCGGGCTATCCGTAGATGGGCGCCAATCCCGAAACGCTTGACGGATTCGCGGTGATTCCCGGCGGCGTGGTGGCGTCGCGCGGATTCAAGGCCGGGTCGATCGCCGCCGGCATCAAGGCCAGCGGCGCTCTGGATCTTGGGGGCATCTTCAGCACCGTCGCCCCCTGCACGGTGGCCGCCACGTTCACCACCAACCGCGTGACGGCCGCCAACGTGGAGATCAACCGCGCCCGGGTCGCCGGCGGCCAGGCGCGGGGCGTGGTGTTCAACAGCGGCAACGCCAACACCTACACGGGCGCCGAGGGGCGCGCCGACGCGATGCGCATGGCGGAGCTGTTCGCCGAGCGTCAGGACGTTGCACCCGAGGAAATCCTGATGGCGTCCACCGGCGTCATTGGATTTCGACTGCCGATGGATCGCGTGGCCGACGGCATCCGGCGGCTCGAGCTGACCTCGGTCGACGGGATCGACGTCGCCACGGCGATGATGACCACCGACGCCTACCCCAAGACGATCGCGGTGGAGGTGCCGCTCTCGATCGGGACCGTGCGCATCGGCGGCGCCGCCAAGGGCGCCGGCATGATCCACCCCAACATGGCCACCATGCACTCGTTCGTCACGACCGACGCCGCCCTGGACGCCTCGTTCGCCCTCAGCGCCCTGCGCGCGGCGGTTGACGATTCCTTCAACGTGATTTCCATCGACGGCGATCAGTCCACGAGCGACACCGTGCTGATGTTCGCCAACGGCGCGAGCGAAACGCCCAAGCCAGAGGGGGCCGACGCCGAGACGTTCGGTCGCGCGCTTCGGGCGGTTTGCCAGCATCTGGCGCGGGAAATCGTGCGGAACGGCGAGGGAGTCACCAAGCTGGTCACGATCGAGGTCCGGGGCGCGGTGGACGCCACCGACGCGCGGCGCGCCGGGCGCGGGATTTCCACCTCGCTGCTGGTCAAGACGGCGGTGTTCGGCGGCGACCCCAACTGGGGACGCGTCGTCGCCGCGCTCGGGAATAGCGGGGCCGAGTTCGATCCCGAAGCCCTGGACATTTGGATCGGGGACACCTGCACCGTCGAGGATGGGCGCATCCAGGACTACCACGAGCCGGACGTTGCCGCGCACCTGCGCCAGTCGGAATGCCGCATTGCGGTCGATCTGCACGCGGGACCGGCCAGCGCCACGGCCTGGACCGGCGATCTCTCGCACGACTACGTCACCATCAACGCGGAGTACATGACCTAGCTCGTGGCCGCATCCTCGGACTCAGGCATGGACGATTTCCGGGGACGCTACGTCGTGCTCAAGGTCGGCGGCACGGCGGACGTTGAACGTGGGCGGATTGGCGCCGACGTCCGGGACCTGGTCGCGGCGGGCGCGCGGGTCGCGATTGCCCACGGCGGCGGCGACGCGTTGAGCGACTACTTGGCGAAACGGGGAGAAACCGCGACCTGGATCGACGGCTTGCGGGTGACATCCGCGGCCACCCGCGACGCCGCCGTGACGGTCTTTCGCGGCATGGTGGCCCCGGCGCTGATCGGTGAGCTTGTGGCCAACGGCGTGTCGGCCGTCGGCATCGCCGGCAATGACGGCGATGTGATCCGAGTCGAGCAGCAGCTTCCCGCGCTGGGCTACGTGGGCAGGGTGCGCGAGGTGCGGCGCGGATTGCTGGACGACCTCACCGCGCGCGGACACGTGCCGACGATCGCGCCGCTGGGGCTGGGGCCGGACGGCGAGCTTTTCAACGTGAACGGCGACGAGATCGCCGGGGCCGTGGCGCGTGCGGTTCGAGCGGACGCCCTGCTGTTCCTGACCGACGTGCCGGCGGTTCTCGATGCCGATGGCGAGCCGATCCGCGACCTGCCGGCTGGTCGCGCCGTCGATCTGATCGCCGACGGAGTGATCCGCGACGGCATGGTGCCCAAGGTCCGCGCGGCGATGGACTTGCTGGACGCGGTCGCCGCCGTCTGGATCACCGACGGCCGGCAGCCCCACGCCATTCGGCAGACCCTGGTCGAGAGCGCCGTGGGCACGCGCATCGTTGCCTGACGCGCATGGTTGGGCGCGCCATATAATTCCTGCCAACCCGCACGGCTAGAGTTCATCCATGACCCAATCAGCGACGGACTGGCAGGCACGCGAAGCCCAGGTCTATCACCAGACGTTCGCCCGCGCTCCGGTCACCCTGGTGCGGGGCAGCGGCATGCAGGTGTGGGATGACGCCGGCAACGAATACCTGGACTTCGCCGCTGGCATCGCGGTGAACGCCCTCGGCCACGCAAATCCCGATATCGCCGATGCCGTGGCGGAGCAGGCGCGCACCCTGGTTCAGGTGTCCAACCTCTTCTACACCACGCCCCAGGTCGAGCTGGGCGAGCGGCTGACCGGTCACTCGGCGCTGGATCGGGTGTTTTTCGTCAACAGCGGCGGCGAGGCCACCGAGACCTGCGTCAAGATTGCGCGCAAGTGGGGCCGGCAAAACCGCGACGGCGCGACCGGTGTGATCACGACGCTGCGCGGCTTTCACGGCCGCTCGCTGGCCATGACCGCCGCCACCGGCACGCCGGCCTATCACGAGCCATTCGAGCCGATGCCGGCCGGATTCACCCACGTGCCCTATAACGACCTG
The DNA here is from genome assembly GCA_026706485.1 of Chloroflexota bacterium. Taxonomy (NCBI): domain Bacteria; kingdom Bacillati; phylum Chloroflexota; species Chloroflexota bacterium. The sequence continues at coordinate 12,127 of JAPOYR010000007.1, forward strand.
GACGCGGTGCGCGACGCTATCGACGACTCCACCGCCGCGGTGATGCTGGAGCTCATTCAGGCCGAGGGCGGCGTGTGGGTGGCGGACACGGAGTACGTGACCGGACTCCGCGAACTCTGCGACGAGCACGGCATCCTGCTGATTCTGGACGAGGTGCAAACTGGCATCGGGCGCACCGGCAAGCTGTTCGCCTACGAGCACTTTGGCGTCACGCCCGACCTGATGGCCCTGGCCAAAGGGCTAGGCGGCGGGCTGCCCATTGGCGCCGCGCTGAGTACCGAGCGGTGCAGTGTGCTGCGGCCGGGCGACCACGGCTCGACGTTCAGCGGCAACCCGCTCGTCTGCGCCGGCGCCCGCGTGGTGTTCGATCACGTCACGGCTCCGGGATTCCTCGACGAAGTGGCGCGCAAGGGCGACCATGCCGCCGCCGAGTTGCGGCGCCTGGGCCGCGAGACCGGCGAGATTACGGACGTGCGTGGGCTTGGGCTGCTGGTGGGGTTCGATCTCACGGGCCCCGAGCGCGCCGACCACGTGATTGCCTACGCGCGCGATCACGGCGTGTTGCTGATCAAGGCCGCCGCAGCGACGATCCGCCTGGTGCCGGCGTTGACCATCAGCGACGCCGAGTTGGACACGGGCCTTGAAGTCATTGGCACGGCGCTGCGCGCCTAGCGCGGGGCGCCGGACCCCGCGCGCGGGCTGAGATCGCCGGCATGTGGGGCGGGCGCTTCGAGTCGGAGCCCGCCGACGCGGCGCGAGCGTTCACCCGCTCGTTTCCCTGGGACCAGCGGCTCTACCGCGAGGACATTGTCGCCAGCCGGGCCCACGCCGCCATGCTCGGCGCGCGGGGCATCATCGATGCGTCCGACGCCGAGGCGCTGACCGGCGGGCTGGACCGGCTGCTCCAGGAACTCGACGAGGCCGGCGGCCCCGTCGACGCCGGCGACGAGGACATTCACAGCTTCGTGGAGCGCGTCCTCATCGAGCGGCTCGGGGATCCCGGTCGCCGTCTGCACACCGCCCGCAGCCGCAACGACCAGGTCGCCACCGACATGCGGCTCTACGTGAAGGGCTTGACGCTTCGGATCGGGCGCGCGCTGGCGGACCTGATGGCCGCGCTGGTCGACCGCGCCGAGCCGGACACGGTCGCGCCCGGATTCACTCATCTTCAATCCGGGCAGCCGGTCACCCTGGGGCACTACCTGCTCGCGATTCACGAGATGCTCAGCCGCGACCTCGACGGCTGCTACCAGGTCTTCGCCCTGGCCGATGTCTGCCCGCTCGGGAGCGGCGCGCTGGCGGGCGTGCCCTATGACATCGATCGCGAGCAGGCGGCGCATGCCCTGCATTTCAGCCAGATCTCGCGCAACAGCATGGACGCCGTGGCCGACCGGGACTATCTGCTGGGGCTGCTCAATCTCGGCGTGGGCATCCTGCTGCACCTGTCGCGATGGGCCGAGGACCTGGTGGTTTGGGCCTCGCCCGGCTACGCGATGGTCGAGTTCGACGACGCCTACGCCACCGGCAGCAGCATCATGCCGCAGAAGAAGAACCCCGATATCGCCGAGCTCGTTCGCGGGCGCGCGGGCACGGCGCTGGGGATTGCGTCGGGCATGGCCGCCACGGTCAAGGGGGTGCCGCTCACGTATGGCCTGGACCTCCAGGAGGACAAGCAGGCCCTGTTTCGCATGGAGGACCTGGTGCTCCCCACGCTGGAGATCATGTGCCAGGCCTTCGCCACGCTGCGGTTCAATCGCGAACGCATGGCGCAGATGGCGACGGCTGGTCATGCCACGGCGACCGAGATCGCCGACTACCTCGTCGAGCAAGGCGCGCCGTTTCGCGAGGCCCACGAGATCGCGGGCCGCGTCGTCTCCGCGGCGATCACCGCCGGCGTCGAACTGCACGAACTCACCGATGACCAGCTTCGCGCGATCGACCCGCGACTTGGCCCCGAGCTGCGGAAACGACTCACCGCGGAGAGCTCGGTCGCGCGACGCGACGTGCCGGGCGGCACCGCGCCGCGCCGGGTGAGCCTGGCCATCGACGACGCGCGGCGGCGCATCGAGCTCGAGCGCGGCCGCCTGCGGGAACTCACCGCCAGCGGACTGCCCGCCGCGCTGGCGCCCCGGAACTAGGCCGGGCCGGGCGGTTATTCTCGCTGCTACCCTTGCCTGCCTACTACGCGCGGGAGTCGGCTAGTGGCCACCCTGGTCTTTAAGTTCGGCGGAACGTCCGTGGCGACGCGTGAGCGCATCGCCGCCGTGGCCGAGCGCGTGGCCGACGCCGCGGCGGGCGGGGACCGCCTGGCCGTGGTCGTCTCGGCTCGCGGCGACGCCACCGATAGACTCATCGAGGAGGCCGAGCACACCGTCCCGCGTCCTCGTGCGCGCGAGTTGGACATGCTGATGTCCACCGGTGAAACAGCCTCGGCCGCCCTCGTCGCGATGGCGGTGAGCGCGCACGGTCCGGAGGCCGTGGCGCTGAGCGGAATCCAAGCCGGAGTCGTCACCGACGGCGTGTATGGCCGCGGCCGCATCGACCGACTTGACCCGTCCCGCGTGCGGAGCGAGATGGATGCGGGCCGGATTCCGATCATCGCCGGGTTTCAGGGACTCGGACCGGGCGGCGACATGGTCACGCTGGGTCGCGGAGCGTCGGACACGACGGCGGTTTCGCTGGCCGCAGCCCTGCGCGCCGACCGCTGCGACATCTTCACCGACGTCGAGGGCGTCTACACCGCCGACCCGCGGTGCGTGCCGCAGGCGCACAAGCTGGACGCCATTGGCTACGGCGAGATGCTGGAGATGGCGCAGCTTGGCGCCAAGGTCATGCAGCACCGCTCGGTGGGCATTGCCCAGCGCTTCCGGCTGCCGGTCGTGGTACGTTCCAGTTTCGTCGATTCACCGGGGACGTCCATGATGGCGGCTGAAGCTGTCGAGATCGAAAGCGTCGCGCTGGTCCGCGGCGTGGCCCACGACACCGACGTGGCGCGCATCACCGTGCGAGCCGTGCGCGACCGACCGGGACTGGCGCACGGCATTTTTCAACCTCTGGCCGATCACGGCATCAACATCGACGTCATCGTCCAGAATTTGTCCGAGGCCGGGACGACCGATATCTCGTTCACCGTGAGCAAGGCCGACATGGCCGCGGCGGTTGACCTGGTGCGGCCGATTGCCGCCGAAATTGGGGCGGGGGACGTCTCGGCCGACGCCAGCCTGGGCAAGGTCGGGATTGTCGGCGTCGGCATTCAGAGCACGCCCGGAATTGCCGCCCGCGCCTTCGGCGCCCTCGCCGACGCCGGCATCAACATCCTGGGCATCACGACCAGCGAGATCCGCATCACCTGCCTCGTCGCCGAAACCGAGGTCGAGCACGCGGCGCGCACCCTGCACACGGCGTTTGGGCTGGATGCGGACTCGGCGCAGTGAGGCGTGAGCTACACAGCCGGCGCGGAGGTCATTGGTAAACTCGGGCCGACTCGCGCGGGAGGCGGCGCGGTCGCTTACGGGACAGGCGCGACATGGTCGAAATGATGGTTGACAGCGTGCGCGTCAACCTGGTCAGTCCGAGCCGGGTGGTCGTCCTCAAGGAGTGCGACGGCGCTCGCTACCTGGCCATCATGATCGGCACCGCCGAGGCGGACGCCATTGCCGTCAAGCTGCAGGATCGGCAGGTCCAGCGTCCGCTCACCCATGATCTGCTGCGCTCGCTGGTCGACACGGTTGGTGCCGGCGTGCAGCACGTCTCGATCACCAAGATGGTCGATCAGATCTACTACGCCAACATCGCCATGACCTTCAACGGCCGGCAGCTGGAGGTCGACTGCCGGCCCAGCGACGCCATTGCGCTCGCGGTGCGCGTGAGCGTGCCGATCCTCGTCGACGAGGAGGTCCTCGGCCAGGCCGGGTTCGAGGCCGACCAGGAGCAGGAGGACACCGAGTCCACCGACGGCGACGCGGAACCGGTCTCGGAGGAGAAGCTCGAGGTCTTCCGCAAGTTCATCGACCAACTCGACCTCGACGACTTCGGCCGGTCCTAGCCCCCGCGCCGACAACTGAGACCATTGAACACAGGAGTGAGGGCGACGCATGCGTCGCCCCTACGCATGGGGTCACGGGTTGAGCGGCCGCTGAATCGCCGCCTTCCGAGACCTTTGCAGAATCCAGCCGGGCTTGGGGATGACCGGGCGCATCCTGTCCGATCCCAGGTTCAACGAATGGTGGATTCCCGCCTTCGCGGGAATGACGAAGGGTTACGCAAAGGTCTCCCCGTATCCCGTACGGGGCAGGCTCCCCGTCGGAATGACTGAGGGCCTACGCCTCCCGGTGCAGGGGGCCGCCGGGCGCGAACTGGCCGCCTTCGGGCAATGGCAGGCGCTGCACGCGCTGGCGGAAGGTGCCCTCGCCCTTGGTCAGTTCGTGCGGATCCCAGCCCTGTTTCTCCAGTTCGGCCAGCACGTAGGTGCGATCGAACAGCTCGCCAGTGGACGGGTCGCGCAGCTCGTGCGACCAATGGAGCATGTGCTTGGGGAACTCGAAATACCCTTCGCTCTCGCGCCGCGGCACGCGCAGTCGCAGCTCGGAGACTCGGATGTGGCGGCGGGCAGCGTCAGACATGGGCAGTGATTCTCGCGGGGACCCTCGCGGTCAGTGGCAATTCTGTTGACCGGTGCGGGAGTCTGTCAACGAGCGCGCCGACGCGCGCAGACGATGAGGTTCGGCGAGTCCGGAGACCACGGCCCGCGCCGATAGTCGCCATAGACGGCCAGCTCGGCGAATCCCGCGGCGCGAATCTCGTCGACCAACTGGTCGTGGCTCATGAGGGCGAGGCTGTATCCGAGCCGCAGCTCCTCGGATGGCTCGCCGCCGTCCCCATGGAGCCGGTAGATGAGCAGGCTTTGGCCTCGATCAGTCTCCGGGTCGTAGGTGTAGAAGCGCTCGCGCGTGATGAGCCGATCCGTTTCCGGGTCGCGCTCCAGAAACTGCACCGTCTCGTGGTCCGGGGTGCGATCGATTGCATTCGCCGCGAACACGTCGATCACCAAGCTCCCGCCCGGCCGCAGGTGGTCGAACGATGCGGCCAGGCACGACGCTCGCGCCTTGGCGTCGGGCAGTAGCAGGAGCGCGTTGAATGCAGCGACCACCACGTCGAACGACACGTCGAGTCGAAAGCGCGCCATGTCGCGGTGAGTAAACGCAACGCGGGCAGCGATCTCTGGCTCCAACGTCGCTCGCTTGGCGCGAGCCCGGGCCAGCATGCCCTCCGATATATCCAATCCGGTAACTTCGTGACCGAGCGTCGCCAGCGCCAGCGCCACTCGCCCCGTGCCGGTGGCCAACTCGAGGATGCGCGAAGGCGCCGGTCCCGCGCTGGCCGCCAGGAACTCCAGCTCATCGCCGGTGCAATCGGGGTATTCGAAGTCATAGACGCGCGCGGCCTGGTCGTAGCCAGTTTCGGCGAACGGCGGCTGCGCGGTCATGCGCGGGCAAGGGCGCGCGCGGCGAGGTGTGCCTGTCGCAGCGGCTCCGGCTGGCGAAAACGTCCCGTGCACCGCAACACCAGGGCCGTCGCCGCTTGCAGCGAGAGCCTGTGGCCCACCGACACGAACACCGGCGACACGTCGGCCCGCGTGCGCAGCACGGCGCCCACCACCTCGCCTCGCAGCGTCAGCGCGGCCTGCGATCCGCGCGGCCCGTCGGGCATCGGGTGGTCACCCACGAGTCGCGTCTTGGCGCAGCCGGCGGTGGGCAGATCGAGCGACAGTCCGAGGTGGCAGGCCAGGCCGAAGCGCCGCGGGTGCGCCAAGCCGTGCCCGTCCACCAGCACCGCCTGTGGCGTCGTGCGCAAACGCTTCACGGCGGCCAGCGCCGCCGGCAGCTCGCGAAACGCCAGCAGGCCGGTGAGGTAGGGAAAGCCTACCGGCTCCTCCGCCGTGGCCGTCTCGCGCAACTCGAGCGTCGGAATGTGGACCAGCGCCGCCACCGCAATGGCCGTCTCGTGGCGCACGTGCACGTCGACCCCGGCCACAAGGCTGGCGCGCCGCGCCGACCCCGCCGCGACGACGCGCGTCGCCAACTGTTCCTGCAATGTGCGGGCGCCGGCGGCGTCCGATGGCCAGCCGAGATTCGGAAGCGTCAGCGTTTGCCTAGCCCGCGCCAGTGGACCCCGACTGCCGCTCGTCAAGCTCCTGCTCGAGGCGTGCGTGGTCTTTGACGCTGTCCATGGCGCGCCACCAGGCGCGCGATGGGAACGCACCCAGCTTCCCTTGGGCGGCAAGGTCGGGAAACGTCGAGTCCTCGTGGTCGCCGACGACGGGTAGCTGGTGCTCGATCTCACGGCTCATCACGTAGACGCCGCCGTTGACCCAATGCGGCAGCACGGGGTTGGTGGCGAATTGCCGCACCTGCCGACCCTCGATCTCCACGATGCCGAACTGGCTGACGTAGGGCGTGAGCAGAATGGTGGCGGTGTTTCCGTCCTCGCGGTGCTGCGCGATCATCGGCGCCAGCTCCTGGGCCGAGAGGATGTCGGCATTCGTGGCGATGAACAGCTCCTCGGTCGCGGGGATTTGGGCGCAGCCGAGCCGCAAGCCGCCGCCGCGCCCCATGGGCGTGTCCTCCACCTCGTACGTGATCTCGACCCCCAGGGAGCCTCCGTTGCCGAAGTAGTCCTGGATGACCGCGTGCATGGCGCCGCAGGACACGACAAACCGATCGACCCCCTGGCCGATCAACCAGTCGATTTGACGCGCCATGATGGGTCGCCCCGCGACCTCCACCATGGGCTTCGGTCGGTCCGCCGTGAGCGGCCGCAGCCGCTCGCCCTTGCCTCCGGCAATCAGCACCGCGTACATCGCTGACTCTTGCTCCCCGGTCCTTTCAGGGAATCTTCCCGTTACCGATCCCTTAACGGGAAATCTACAGAAACCTGTTGGGACATCCCTTGCGGGCGCCCATTCCGCTGGCGACCCGGGCAGCCGTCAGGGCTGCCCCTACGGCGAGCGACGGATCGTCCCCGCCGCATTCTAGGCCGCCGGGGAGCCGCACGACCGGCATCTTTGCTAGGTTCGGGCGCCCTTGGGGCGATGGGAGACAGACGCTGCGCTGCCCGGAATGTGGAACGGATCGCCTGCAAGTGGTCGACTCGCGCGAAGCGCCGGACGCCGTGCGCCGGCGTCGCGAGTGCAGCGAAGGCCATCGGTTCACGACCTACGAGCGGTGCGAGGTCTTTAGCTGCCCGCGCTGCTCCGCCACCGAAACGCGTGTCGAAGGCACCGACGTCGGCGCGCGCGGCGTGGCGCGCACCCGTCGCTGTGGTCGCTGCGGCCTGATCTTCGACACCATCGAAGGCCTGGTTCGCCCCGACATTTCCGTGATCAAAGCCGACGGGCGGCGCGAACCGTTCAGCGGCGGCAAGCTCTTCGGCGCGGTGCGCGCGGCGTGCTCCAAGCGGCCCGTGGTGACCGAGGACGTGCTGGTGCTGGCGGACGGCATCGAGGCCGAGCTACGGGACACCGGTCAGACCGAGGTGCGCTCGGCCGTGCTGGCCGAAATGGTCCTCGAGCGGCTCCAACCGCTCGACGAGGTCGCCTCGGTTCGCTACGCCTCCAGCTACGTCGAGCCCGGCGGGGTGGAAGAGATGCTGACGGTGATTCGCCAGACCCTGGATCGGCGAGAGCTGCAATCGATTCGCGAGACGAACCTGCCGCTCGTCGCGGACGAGTCGGAGTCCTCCACCTGAATCCGGCGCCGGCGCGGACGGTGCTCCCCGTCGGCGGGTTCGTGGCGCTTGGCGTTGCGCTTGCCCTGCTCGGCCTGGTGATTGGGCTGCGCCACGAGCTGCGGCTGGCGGTGGACGTGGGCAACGCGCTGGCATCGCTGATTCCCAGCGACGATCAGTCGGAGACTGCCGAACCCAACGCGCGGAGCGTCGGCTACACGAGCCGCGCGGGCGATGAAATCCCGGCCGATCTCTACGCAGCGTCGGCCGACGGCCCCGGCCCGGCGCTGATCCTGGTCAACGGCGTCGAAGTGACCGGACGGCGGCATCCGGTCCTGGTGGCGTTTGCGGAGTCGCTGGCGCGGGCCGGATTCGTCGTGCTGGCGCCCGAGCAACTCGGCAACGCGGCCTACCGCCTAGTCGATCGCGACCCGGACGCCCTCGTGGCGGGCTTCGAGTTCCTGGCGCGGCAACCGGAGGTCGATCCCCAGCGAATCGCCTTCGTGGGCGTCTCCACGGGCGGATCGCTGTCGCTCGTGGCCGCCGCCGATCCGCGCATCGCCGACGACGTCGCGTTCGTCGCCACCGTCGGCTCCTACTACAGCCTGGCGACGCTGCTCCAGGCCGCCACGACCGGCACCATCCTCGACGACGGCGGCCTTCGACCGTTCACCCCGCACCGCTACGTGTGGGGCGTCGCGCGCAACACGTTGGTCAGCCATCTGCCGGACGCCACCGATCAGCGGATGCTCTACGACCTTTTTCCCGCCGCTTCGCCCGATCCGGACCCTGACGCGCTGGCGCGCACGGACCTCGACGATTTCACGGCGGCCGGTCGGGCCGTCTTCGAACTCTTTGCCAATCGCGATCCGCAGCAGGCCTCCTATCGCATTCGCCGCATGGAGGCGCACCTGCCGCTCAGTCTCGACGCGCTTTCGCCGGTGGGCGTGGCCGACGGGATCCAAGCGAAAGTCCGCATGCTCCACGACCTCGGCGACACCTACATTCCAAGCAGCGAGTCCAAGCGCTTGCTGCGTCGACTCGGCCCGCGGCAGGCGGTGCTCACCCAGACCGACGTGCTGGAGCACGCGCTGCTGGATGAGGTGCAGCTCTCGCCCGACTTCCTGCTGGGCACCTTCGCGCCCGGCATGTTGAGCCTGTTTGGGTTTACCTTCGCCGCGCTGCACGGTCTGTGATCGAGCCGCCGCGCGGTTGGCCTTTGTGAGGCAAAGGCCCTACCTTCTGTGGCGATGACGTGGGCGATGGGATCCCCTCGGCCGGTCCCGCCCGGAGGCTGCGCGGCATGAGCAACGACTTGCGGAACGTGGATGTCGCGATCGTCGGCGGCGGCATCGTGGGCTGTGCAGTGGCGCTGGCCGCGCGTCGCGCCGGACTCACGGCGGCGATCCTGGAGCGCGGACGCATCTGCGGCGAGGCGTCGTCCGTGGCGGCGGGGCTCATCTGCGGGCAGTACGACGCCGACGGAGACTCGCCGCTGGTCCGGCTGCGATTGGCGGGACGCGACGGATTTCCCGAATTCGCAGAGCTCTTGGAAGCGCTCGGCGGCGCTCCGGTCGGCTATCTCCCGGGCCCCACCATGGGCGTCGCCCTGACGGACGACGAGCGCGAGCGACTCTTGGCGCGCGTCGCCGCACAGCGGGAAGCCGGTTTCGACGTCGAGTTCCTCGAACCGGACGAAGCGCGACGTCGCGAGCCTGTGCTGGCGCCTGATGTCACCGGCGCGGCCATCTACCCGGACGGGCAGGTCGACACGCATCGATGGGCGCCGATCGTGCATCGCGCGGTCCTGGCGGCGGGCGTGGACGTGCACCTGGGCGCGGAGGTCGTGGCGATCTCGGGCGGCGCCAGTGCGGCGGTGCGAACCGTGCGCGGCACGGTCAGCGCGGACCACGTCGTGCTGGCCACGGGTCCCTGGGCGCGCGAGCTGCTTCCCTGGGTTCCCGTCGTCCCGTCCAAGGGGCACATCATCACCTTCGAAGCGCCCAATCTCCGCACGCGCCACGTCATCCACCGGCCCGCCGGCACGCTGAGCCAGCGATCGGATGGGCGCTTGATCTTCGGCGCCACCAAGGAGCGCGCGGGTTTCGACCGGCGGGTGCGGGCAGGTGCGATCGAGTCGCTGCTCCGCGCCGCCTCGGCGGGGGTCCCCGGGTTGGCGGACGGAACGCTCACGGGGATTCTGACGGGATTTCGTCCGGACTCCGAGGACGGCCTGCCGTTGATCGGGCGCGATTCTCGGAGCGGGGTGATGCTCGCGACCGGCCATCACACCCACGGCGTCACGATGAGCTGGCTGACGGGACAGATCGTGGCCCGTCTGCTGACCGGCGAAGATCCCGGCTACCCGATTGCGCCGTTCAGTCCCGATCGGTTGAGCGATCGTTAGCTTCCCGCCGTCGGAAACCTCTGCACAGACTGTCGACATCCCACGCCCGAGCGCCGGATCACCCTCACCCTAGCCCTCTCCCATCAAGGGAGAGGGGACCGGACCTGCTCCCACCGACTGTGAGATGTCCAAACTCGATTCCGGCCTTCGCCGGAATGACGGAGGGGTTCGCGACGGTCCCCATTACGGCGATTCTATCGATGTGGCGACCAGCGCCGCGGCTTTGGTTGGCTCAGCCACGCCGTCAGGGCCTCCGGCGCCATGGTGTTGAGCACGTCGCCGGCGGTGAGCCACGCGCGGCGAGCCGTGGCGACGCCGTAGCGCATGTAGGCCAGGCTTTCGGGGCGGTGAGCGTCGGAGTTGATGGCAATGGGCACCCCCAGCTCCTTGGCCCGGCGTGCCATCACGTCGTCCAGGTCGAGTCGCTCCGGTGAGGCGTTGATTTCCATGGCCGTGCCGGTCTCGGTGGTCGCCGTATCATTAAAAAAAAAAACGAACTCGTAGCCGTCGCGGTAGCCGAGCATGCGCCCCGTGGGATGGCCGATCACGTCCACGTGGGGGTTGCGAATCGCCGCGATCAGCCGCGCCGTCATGGCCTCGCGCGGCTGATTGAAGTTGCTGTGAATCGACGCCACCACGACGTCGAGCTCGGCCAACAGGTCGTCGTCGTAGTCAAGAGCGCCGTCGCTCAGAATCTCGACCTCGCTGCCGTGCAGCACCCGAATGCCGGAAACATTGGCCCTCGCCTGCTCGATTTCGTCCCGCTGCGCCGTGATTCGCTCCGGCGACAGGCCGTTGGCGACCTGCAAGCTGCCCGAGTGGTCCGTGATGCCGATGAAGGCGTATCCGGCGGCCTGCGCCGCCTGCACCATATCGGCGATCGACGCCGCGCCGTCGCTCCAGAGTGAATGCCCGTGGAACTCACCGCGGATGTCGGACAGCTCGATGAGCTCGGGCAGCGAGCCGTCCGCCGCCGCGGCAACCTCGCCGCGGCTCTCGCGAAGCTCGGGCGGAATCACGGGCAATCCGAGGGCCGCGTAGACATCGGCCTCGCTGGGCGCGGGCCGGCGCACCTGGGTCTCGACCTCATCCAGCCCCCACTCGTTGAGCGACAGGCCCAATGCCAGCGCGCGGTGCCGCAACTCGATGTTGTGCTCCTTCGACCCGGTGAAGTAGACCAGCGCCGCGCCGTAACTGTTCGGCGGCACCACCAGCAGATCGACCTGGAGATTGTTGGCCACCAGCACGCTGGATTTGGTCGAGCCCGACGCCAGCACCTCGTCGATGGCCTCGTGGTCGAGGAAGTGGCGCATCACCGGGTCGGGGTCGTCGGCGGCGGCCAGGATGTCCAGGTCGCCAATGGTCTCCCGCATCCGGCGCAGGCTGCCGGCGCAGGTCGCCTCGGATACGCCGGGTGCCGCGCGAACGTGGGCCGCGAGGTGCTCCGCCAGCGGCAGCACGTCGCCCAGCAGGTGGCGCGCGGTGCGTTCGCGGAAGCGCTGCAGCTCGCGCAGGAGGCGTTCCTGCCGCTTGGCGCCGATGCTGCGCACCTGCGCCAACTCGTTCGCTCGCGCCGCCGCTTCCAACTCGTCGATGCTGGTGATCTCCAGCTTCGTGTAGAGCGTGGCCGCGGTCTTGGGGCCGAGGCCGGGCACTCGCAGCATGTCGAAGACGCCGGGCGGAATCTCGGCCCGCAATTCCTCGTATTCCGCGACGCTGCCGGTGGTCACGAGCTCGCGCAGGAATCCCGCAATGCCCTTGCCGATGCCCGGCACCGACTCCAGCGAATCGCTCGCGACCAACTCGCCCAGGTCGACGGTTAGCCCGTCCACCCGGCGCGAAGCCGTGCGAAACGCCCGCACGCGAAACTGATTGGCGCCGCGGAGCTCCAGCACGTCCGCGAATGCTTCCAGCAGATCGGCCGCGTCCTTGTTTGTCATGCTCGTTCGCGCATCTCGTCCACCGATCTCGGGCGGTTCCGGCGATTGCCGTGGCGTTGCATTCTCACCGAATCCCTGACAGCGCGCGCAATCGGACGCGGCAGCGGGACGCTCGACATCGTGGTTGCACGACGCCATGCTAGGCGGCGACTTTGCGCGCCCCGGGGTACTGCGTCATTCCACGTCCGGTCGACACGTCGCGGGCGGTCGCGGGACAGGCGCTGGCACGGGTGCTTGCGATTGTCATCGCGGTGGCAGTTCTTGCCGTACCGCCGCCGGCATTCGCGGCTGAATCGGGGTTTGCCACCGCGCAGGTTTCGGCTGCCAAGTACTTCCCGGTACTCGAGCACAACGTGTCCGACCTTGCGGGAACGTTTGCCGACGGCCGTGGCTACACGGCGAGTTTTCTCCAGCACTTCGAGCGAACCGGCGGCGTAGAGCGCTGGGGATTCCCGACCTCGGCCATTGTCGAGGAGACGCTCGGAACGCTGACGCAGTACTACCAGCGCGGCGTGGTGGACTGGCAGCCGCCGCCCGGCGGGGGCGCCCACACGTTCCTCCGCCGCCTCGCGTGGGACTACGTGGGCGGCGGGTTGGGCGGCTCGGAGGATCAGGGCGTCGAGCCGGACCTCACCAATCCCAACCCCGGCGAGGCGCTCGGTCCCTGGGGCCACAAGGTTTCCGACTTTTCGGTGGAAGGCGCGAGCACGGGCTTCGCCAGTTTTTTCAACCGGCTCGGCGGCGTCGAATCGTTTGGCTTCCCCAAGAGCGACGCGCGACACGACGATCACCCGCAGGCCGTGCTGCACGACCCCACCCGGCCGCCGGACGACCGTATTCGCCAGTACTTCCAAGCGGCGGTGCTCGAGTATCACCCGGAGTCGCCGGGGTCGCCGGTGAAGCTGCGCTTGCTCGGGGACGTCGTACGGGACAGCCGATATCCCTATGGCGCCTGGCGGCAATACCTGGCATTTGCCCCCGAAGCGCCGCTGGCGGCCGGCGATGCGCTTGAACTCGGACTCGAAAGTCGCCGCGGGCCGCGCGGCCCAACCGTGGCCGACGCGGCAGAGTTCCTGCAGCTGTCGCTGCTGCGCGTGCAGACCGACAAAGGCTGCGGGTCGGCCTTCTTCGTCACCGCCGACGGCTATGCGGTTACCAATTGGCACGTCGTACAAGACGCCGTCGGCATCGTCGTGTCGAGCCCAGGGGGCTACATCGCAGAAGCCGAGATCGTGGCAGGCGACGCCGATCGCGACATTGCCCTGCTGAAGGTCCCGGACGAGGGCCACGTTCCGGTGATCTGGGGCGACTCCGACGGCCTTCAGACCGGCGACCACCTGGTGGCGCTCGGCTACAGCGTGACGCTGGTCCAGCGCGGCTCCAACTGTCCGCCACTGCCGACGGTGACGACCGGTGTCCTGTCCAATCGCGTGGTCAATGAAGGGGTCAGCTATCTCCAGACCGACGCCGCGCTGAATCCCGGTAGCAGCGGCGGGCCCGTCGCGACGACGTCGGGCCAAGTCATCGGCGTGACCGTGGCCGGGTTTGCCGAACTTCAGAACACAAACTTCGTCATTCCTGGTTCCGAAGTGCGCGCGTTGGTCGATACGTGGCTCGAAGACATTCGCGTTGGCGAAGCGCCGCCGGCGATTCCGCCCGCTGCCGAACCCGAGATCTTGTTCAGGAGCCGGCGGGTGCGTTGCGACGGTTTCGGCGGATCCGATTTGGGTACCAAGAGCTTCAATTTCGCCCTGGGAACGACGATCGAGACGTTTGGCGACGCCGCGGCGGTGATTACGTTCAACGACGTGTTCGACCAGGAATTCCAAAGTCGCGACACGCTGTATCTTGGTCCCCACATTTGGAATGGTGAACGGTCGCAGTTCACATGGGTCCGGGTGACCGGCGGCCACCTCGAGGTCGTGGCTTCCGACGAGATCGTGGCGATTCCCGCGGATTCAACGTCGTACACGCTGGTTCTCGTGTACGACGCCGGATCGGTGCAGCTCTTTGTCAACGACGAGGAGCGCTACGTCGAAGACGGCTTGCAGTACGAATACCCGAAGCTCTCGCTGGGTTGCACGGGACTGGTCGATCCGGGTCGCGACTACGTCGTGTTCTCGGACATGCGGATCGTCGGCGTGCCGCTTCCCGGATGAGCAACCGGCTTTCGTGCCTGCAAGATGGCGCAGTACGAACTTCGCTCCAGTACGAGAGGGAGTGACCCGATGATGAAACTCTGTCTGCTGTCGCTTTCGTTCAAGCGCTCCTTCGCGGCGGGCGCGATGGACATCTGGTCGTTTCTCGACGTGGCCAGGGACCTCGGCTTTGACGGCGTGGACCTGCACGCGCTTGGGCTTCCGTCAGACGACGATCGCGTGCTCGACAAGGTCGCGGACGCCTGTCTTGACCGCGGGCTTTCGATCCCCTGCGTCTCGATCGGCAATACATACGCAGGACCGGAAGAGCACCTGCACAAGCAGATTGCCATGACCCACCGCTGGATCCGCGCGGCGGCTCGGCTCAAGGCCCCTCAGGTGCGGGTCTTCGCCGGAACGGCGGAGCCCGGCGACGAGTCTGCCGGGTGGACGCGCTGCGTCGCGGCGCTGCGGCAGTCGGGGGCATTCGGCGCCGAGCTGGGCGTGCGGGTGAGCCTGCAAAACCACAATCACCGGCAGATCGCGCGCACGGGAGACGACGTGCAGCGCATGCTGGCGGACGTCGGCCACCGGAATATGGGGCACGTGCTGGACTGCGGCCAGTACGCGGGATCGCCCGGCGCCAGCGGCTATGCCGAAGATCCCGATCGCGCCGCATACGACTATCTGGCCAGCATCGAGCAGACAGCCCCCTTGGCCACTCACGTGCGCGCCAAGATCTACGAGATGCGCGACGGTCGCGAGACCAGCCTGGACTATGAGCGCATCTTCCGCGCGCTGCGCGGGGTGTCCTACAACGGCTGGGTGAGCCTGGTATACGAAGGCCAGGGCGACGAACGCGCCGATATCGCCGCGGCCATCCCGATGCTGCGGCGGTTCATGGCCGAATACTCCACGCCTGTCGTTTCGGCTGAGTGAGCGCGTTTGCGGCCGTCGGGCTCGTCTGACATCGCCACAGACGGATGGCCGCCGGCATCGGCCGCGAGCGTAGGCCCATTTGGTCCATCGCTGCTCGACACTTTTAGCGCAGCGGACCACAATTGGGGAAACACTCGTTTGGTCCAAAGATGTAGCGTGACTTGGCGTCCGGCCGTCTCAGCCATGGCATTCGCAGTGCGACGTCTCGCTCGCGTGCTCGCTGTGGTGGTGGTGGGCTCGGCGCTTGTTGCACCGTCAGCCGCGCGCGCGGCCGAATCCGCGTTCGCAACCGCGGAAGTTGCCGCCAACACTTACTTTCCGCAACTCGAGCACAACGTCGCCGATGTCGTGGGAACGCTCAGTGACGGCGCTTCCTTTGCGGCGAGCTTCCTTCAGAACTTCGAGCAGACCGGCGGCGTGGAGCGATGGGGTTATCCCACATCGGCCATATTCGAAGAGACGCCCGGAACCCTGACGCAGTACTACCAGCGGGGCGTCATCGATTGGCGGCCGCCGCCCAGCGGCGAGGCTCACACGTTCCTACGCCGCTTGGCGTGGGACTACGTCGGCGGCGGCCTCGGCGGATCGGAGGATCAGGGAGTTGAGCTGGGCCTCACCAATCCCAACCCCGGCGACGAGTTCGGTCCCTGGGGGCACAAGGTTGCGAACGTCTCCGTGGAAGGCGTCGACATTGGCTTTGCGGACTTCTTCCACCGGCTCGGCGGCGTGGCGTCGTTCGGCTTCCCAAAGACTGACGCCCGTCGTGACGACCACCCGCAGGCCGTGCTGCACGATCCCACCCGCCTCGTCGACGGTCGAATCCGTCAGTACTTTCAAGCCGCCGTGCTCGAGTACCACCCAGAGTCGTCGCATGCGCCCGTGAAGCTGGGGTTGCTGGGCGACACCCTGCGCAACACGCGCTATCCCGGCGACGCCTGGCGGCGCTATGCGGTGTTTGGCTCCGAGGCCCCGTTTGCCGTCGGTGAGCGCATCGAGACGAAGCTCGAACGGCGGCGCGGCACACACGGGTCAACCGTTGAGGACGTGGCGGACTTCCTCCAAGTCTCGCTGCTCCGCGTGAACACGGACGTCGGGTGCGGGACGGGCTTTTTCGTGACGGAGAGCGGCTATGCCGTGACGACCTGGAACCTCGTGCGCAACGCCCGAATCATCCAGGTCTCAGGCCCAGGGGGACGTGACGAAGGGGCGCTGCTCATCGCCGGAGACGCGTACCTCAACATTGCGCTGATAAGAGTCCCAGGCGACGACCACATCCCGGTGATTTGGGGCGACTCGAACGGGCTGGACGCACAAGTTGAGCTTGTGACACTGGGATACGAGGCCGAGCGGATGGCGAGAGCAGGGGCTATCGGTTGTCAGGCGGAGCCGACATCGGCGACGACTTCGTTATCAGGTGTGAACTCTAACCGGTGGCTTGGGGTACAGCCGGGAATCAACGTGGGGCAGATGGGAGGACCGGTAGCACTACGCACCGGGCATGTGGTGGGAGTCCTAACGCCCAGATACCCGGTCAACGGAGGGATAGCTGACTTGGTTCCCGCGGCATCCGCACAGCCAGTCGTTGAATCTTGGATCGACGAAGTCAGCCGCGGCGGGACGCCTACTCTGCCTCATCGGCCGCGTTTCGATCCTGATGTGCTGGCCGAGCGCGACTGGGAGCCATGCCCCGGGACTCCGGGCCCAGATGGAACCATCACCGTGCGGGGCGCCAAGATCGAGTTTACGGCAACCGTGCAGCTGAGCCCATACAAAGTCCCTGTAGGCCTAATTCAATTTCGCGATGCATATAGCCCTGAATTGGGAAATCGCGACCTCGTTTACTTCGGTCCGCTCGGGACCGCAAGCGGAGGAATCTCCATGCTTACATGGCTGAGAGATAGTGTCGGATCTTATTCCAGGCTGCGAGAAGGTGGTCATGAGGACATCGTGATTGGGGGATCATTTCATATCAGGTTTGTCTACGATTCTAGTTCGGTCGCACTATATATTAATGGTCAGGCTGCGCACTTGGAATCCGGGCTTCCATATGGCGATTACATATGGTTCCAAGTCGAGTGCCTTGCCTCAACAGGGTCGCCAGATATGTTCTATCATAATTTGCGTATAACGGGAATAGCTCCGCCAGAGAACTGGTAGCATGGCGCGCGAAATCGCAGCGAGCGGACTCTCCGAATGAGCGCGGAAACCATTGGCGTCCTGGGCGCGGGGCTCATGGGCCACGGCATCGCCCAGGTCTTCGCCGCCGCCGGTCACCCGGTGGTCATGGTCGACGCCGACCCCACGGCGTTCGACCGCGCCCGCGCCAAAATTCGCCAGAACCTCGACCTGCTGATCGAGTACGAATGGCTGAACGCGACAGAGGCGGACGCCGTCCTGCCGCGAATCAGCACCTCGACCGATCTCGCCGCCCTGGCCCCAGCCGATCTCATCATTGAAGCCGTGGCCGAGGACGCCGAGATCAAGCGCGAGGTCTACGGCAACCTGGCGCCGCACCTGCGGCCCGAGACGATCCTGGCGACCAACACCTCTAGCATCCCGATTCGCGTCCTCGCCGACGCCACCGACCGCCCCGACCGTTTCACCACCACCCACTTCTTCCGCCCGGCCTACATCATTCCGATGGTCGAGGTGACCAAGGGCGAGCAGACCTCCGAGGCCACCGTCACGCGGGTGCTCGCGCTCCTCCGCGGCGCCGGGCTGCGCCCCGTGCGCATCAACGTGGACCTGCCGGGACAGGTGGCCAATCGCCTGCGCCAGGCGCTGTTCCGCGAGGCGCTGGATCTGGTGGAGCGCGGCGTGATTTCCGCCGAGGACATCGACGAGCTTGCCGGCTTTTCCTTCGGTCCGCGCATGCCGCTCATGGGCGTGATCCGCGACCGCGACCTCGTGGGACTTGACATCACCGTCCGGGGCGCCGAGC
Source organism: Chloroflexota bacterium (assembly GCA_026706485.1). NCBI lineage: Bacteria > Bacillati > Chloroflexota > Chloroflexota bacterium. Next base: position 30,217 of record JAPOYR010000007.1, read on the forward strand.
GCGTCTGGCCGGACCTTTCGAACGCCTCAGAGCCGCACGCCTCGCTCCGCGAGCTTGCCGCCGACGGGCACCTGGGACTCAAGACCGGGCGCGGCTTCTGCGACTGGTCGGACGTTGATTTCGCGGCCTATTGGACGAAGCTTGAGCGGCAGCAGCTCGAAGTATTCGGCGCCCTGCGCCGGGCGGACGCCCTGCCGCGCGACTGACCCGCCGACAATGCCGGGCGGCGAGCGCGTATCCTGCGCGGGACGCAACGCATCTGCGAAAGGCACGGCTCATGGACCTCGTTCGCTACGAATACCAGGGTGAAATCCGCCACGGCATCCGCGAGGGCGATAACGTCGCCGAAATCGAGGGCGACTTCTTCGGCGATTTGCAGCGCACCGGCGCGATCGCGGCGCTCAGCGACGTCAAGCTCAAGTCGCCGACGATGCCAAGCAAGATCCTCAATATCGCCGGAAACTTCTACAGCCACCTGGGCGACAGCCCGCCGTTCACGCGGCCGCAGCCCTTCCTGGCCCCGCCGTCGTCGGTGATCGACCCGGGAGACGACATCGTGATTCCGGCGGGCAGCGTCAACGTCGACTACGAGGGAGAGATCGCCGTCATCATCGGCAAGCGGGCGCGCAAGGTCTCGGTGGACGACGCGCCCAACTACATCCTCGGCATCTGCCCTGCCAACGACGTCAGCGAGCGCGATTGGCAAAACGGCGATGACAAGGACGTGCAGTGGTGGCGCGCCAAGGGCGGCGACACCTTCTCACCGTTCGGACCGTGGATCACCACCGGGCTGAACTATCGCGACATCAACCTGAAGACCCTGGTCAACGGCGAGGTGGTGCAGTCGACCAACACCAAGGACGACATGGTGCACGACATCGACACGACCTTGAGCTTCATCTCGCAGCACATGACGCTGGAGCCGGGCGACGTCATCTTTTCCGGCACCCCGCAGTCCACCACCGCGCTCAAGCCGGGCGACGTGGTCGAGGTGCACGTGGACGGGTGCGGCGTGCTGTCCAATCCGGTGGCGGCGGAGGCGTAGCCACCGCAGGGACGGCGTCTACCCCATAAAGGGTCGCGCGAGCAGGGCGCTGTACTTGAACTTCTCGGTCTTGACGTCGAGCTCGCGCTCGTCCTCGGGCGTGAGCGTGATGTCTAGGGCGGCGGCGTTGGTGCGGGCCTGCTCGGCGTACTTGGCACCGGGAATGACCACGACGCCGGGGTGCCGCAGCAGCCAGGCCAGCGCCACTTGCGCCTGGTAACAGTCGTGCCGTTCGGCCACCTTGGTCAGCGTGTCGACCACGGGGGCCGCGGCTTCGTAGCCCTTGTCGCGAAACCGCGGCGACCAGCGCCGGCCGTCGCCGGGCCGGCTGTTGAAGTGATAGTTGCCCGTGAGCATGCCCTGGGCCAGTGGGCTATAGGCCAGCAGCGTCACGTTCAACTCCTGGCACGCCTTGAGCACACCGTTGGTCTCGGGCGCGCGCCGCAGCAGGCTGTACTCGACCTGGTTCGACGCCAGGGGCACGCCGAGGTCGGCCAGGCGCGCGTGCATCCGGCGCATGGCGCGGGCGGTGAAGTTGCTCACGCCCACCGCGCGGACGCGCCGGTCGCGGACGGCGCGCGCCAGCGCCTGGGCGAGGCGCCGATGGGGAATCAGGCTCATCGGCCAGTGAATCTGATAGAGGTCAATGGTGTCTAGGCCGAGTCGCGCCAGGCTGCGATCGATCGCGTCATCGACCGAAGTGGACCGGAATCGCCGCGGTGACGGCCAATATTTGGTGGCCACCACCGTTCCGCGGGACGCGCGGGCCAGCGGGCCAAGAATTCGCTCCGACTCGCCGCGCCCATAGATCTCGGCGGAATCGAACAGGTTGCAGTCGGCGTCGCGCGCGGCGGCGAATGCGCCTTCCACGTCCTCGCGCTTGTGCACGCGGCCATACTTCCAGTACTTCGTATCGCCCCACTGCCAGGTGCCCACGCCGACTCGACCGACGGTGATGCCGGTAGCGCCCAGGCGGCACGTGTCACTCATGACCGATGGTCGACCTATTCCAGTTCGAGAACCCGGTGACTGAACGCCGGATCGTCGAAGTCGGCGGGCCATTCGCTCGCAGCCCCTTCGAGGCCTAGTCGCCGTCGGGCCGCATTCAGCTTGTCGAAGTCGATCCCACCGGCCTTGCGGCAGCGAACAAGCTCGGCCGCGGGTTCGCCATGCTGGATGATGACCACCCGCTCACCACGCTGCGCGGCGGTGACAAGCTCAGCGAGTCGTGCTTTCGCTTCGGCTAGGCCAAGTTCCACTGAGCAGCCTCCGACGGCGCGGGATTCGGGCAGAGCGCGATATCTACTTCAAAGTGCCGCTGCGACCGCACCGACGGCACAGCGGCTGACACCCAAAATCGCGGGCGACCCCGAGAGGACTCGAACCTCCGACCTTGTGGTCCGCAACCACACGCTCTATCCAACTGAGCTACGGGGTCGGTGCGGCAAGTCTATCAACAGGGGGTGGCTCGACCCCCTGCGGAGAGTCATTGGCCCAGGCCCGCCGGGCCATTTGCCCTGCGGCCACGAAGATCGCAAGGTCGGCGGCTGCGTGCATGACGATGGCCGGAACGATGGACCAGTAGTACGCCGTCATGATGCCGAACATCGCCCCGCCTAGAGTTCCGAGGACCAAAAACGAAACCGGAAACCGCGCCAGCGCGTGGTGCACGCCGAATACGACCGACGTGATCGCGATGGCCCAGGGCATGCCCACAAAATTGGCCAAACCGAACAGCGCGGCGCCGCGGAAGAACAGCTCCTCGGCGACCGGGTTCAGCACGACGAAGAACGGCAGCTCCAGCGCCAAGGCGGACCGGTCGGGGGCGGTCCGGGGCCGCCACAGCCAGCGGCGGTAGGCGAGCGACACCAATCCGGCGCCGACGGCCAGAAGGGCGATGAGCAGCCAGTCGCGCAAGTAGAAGTCGAATCGCAACCCGATTGCCAGCGGGTCGATGCCGGCCACGGCGATCCAGATCAGCGGTGCGGCGATCAGCAGCACGATGCGCGTCGGCACGTCCCAGCGCATCCAGGCCCAGGCGTCGCGCCAACCGCGCCGCGCGACGAGGGGACCGCTGGTTGCAGAAGTCATTGACCGTTCAACTCCATCACGGCAATTCGCATATCCGCCTGGTACATCTTGCCAGCGGCACACGTCCAACGCGCCGCGACCCCGCGCCGGACTTCTAGGGCCGATAGGCCTCGGAAGTGGCCAGTCGCCGGCCGTACTGGCGGTCGTAGTACTGCTGAACCTCCCCGGACACGATCGGCTCCCACCAGTCGCGGTGCTCGACGTACCAATCCACCGTGAGGTTCAGCGCCGAGGCAAAGTCGTGCTCGGGCTGCCAGCCGAGGCCGCGCAGGCGCGAGGCGTCCATGATGTAGTCCCAGTCGTGCCCCGGCCGGTCCTCCACGAACCGGATCAGCGATTCCGGCCGGTCCAGCCGCTCCAGAATCGCTTTGACGACGGTGAGGTTGTCCCGATTGTTGCCGGCGGCCACGTTGTACACCGTGCCAACCTCACCCCGTTCCAACACGCTGAGGACGGCGCGGGAGTGGTCGTCCACGTGCAGCCGGTCCCGGCGCTGCTCGCCCCGGCCGTAGACCGGCAGCGGCTTGTCGAGTAAGGCGTTGATGGTAAACAGCGGCACGGCCTTCTCGGGGTGCTGCCAGCCGCCGATGGTGTTCGCGCCGCGCGTGATGCACACCGGCAGGCCGTAGGTGGCGTGCAGCGCCAGCACCTGCAAGTCGCCGCCGGCCTTGCTGGCCGAATAGGGACTGCGCGGCCGCAGCAGGTCGTCCTCGTAGAACGCCTGGCCGTGGCTTTCGCCGTAGACCTCGTCGGTGCTCACGTGCACGATGCGCTCGACGCCGGCGTCGCCGGCCGCGCTCATCAGGACGAAGGTCCCGGTCACGTTGGTGCGCAGGAACGCTTGGGCGTCCTGCAACGAACGGTCCACGTGCGTCTCGGCGGCGAAGTTCACCAGCCAGCGCGCCCCGGCGAGGACCGAGGCCGCGGCCTCGGGGTCGGCGATGTCGCCCGCGATGAACTCGGCGTCAACGCCCGCCAGGCGCGCCCGGTCGCCCGCATAGGTGAGCTTGTCCAGCACGCGCAGCCGCCACTCCGGGCGGGCGGCGGCGACATAGCGCGCGAAGTTCGCGCCGATGAATCCCGCGCCCCCGGCAATGACCAGGATCGGACCGTCTGCCATGCGGCATTCTAGCGGCGGCGGCCCGTGGGCCCGCCACGCATGGGCGCCGGCCGTGGGCTGCTAGGCTCGTTTTCCGCCCCCTCAACGCCACGACTCCGCATGCCATCCACCTCGCCCCTCGACTGGCTCGACGCGTTCGGCGACGACGAGCCGGTCATCGATCCCGGCCGCCATATGCGCGAGATGGCTGAGCGCGCCGGGGAGGCTGAGCGCGCCGCCAGCGCCCCGCTGGTGCTTGCCTCGTTCATGCCGCCGACCGTTGAGGTCATTGCGGAAACGATTGGGGCGCGGTCCGCATGGCGTGGCGTGCGCGTCGGCGAGCTGGATGGGACGCGGGCGGCAGTCGCCAAGCTGTCCGCGGGGGCGTCGTGGACGGTGATGACGCTCGAAGAGTTGATCGCGGGCGGTGCGCGGACGATTCTCATCGGCGGCGCGGTGGGCAGCTTGCAGCCGCACATCCACATTGGCCACCACGTGGTCCCCACCGGCGCGCGGCGCGAGGAGGGCACCTCGTTTCACTATGCCGGGCCGGAGCATGCGGCCGCCGCTTCAGGCCCCGCCACGCGGGCGCTGCTGGAGGCCACCCGCGAAGGCTCGCGGCCGGCTCACGAGGGCCGCGTCTGGACCACCGACGCGCCCTACCGCGAGTTTCGCGGCAAGGTGGCGCGCTACGCCGCCGAAGGCGACCTGGGCGTCGAGATGGAATCCTCCGCGGCGATGACGCTGGCCGCCGTGCGGGGCGTCGACATTGGGCTCATCCTCACCGTCAGCGACCATGTGTTCGATCCCGGCTGGGGCAACATCTTCGGAACGGACGAGTACGCGGCCAACTGCGCGGACCTGGCGCAAATCATGCTGACGGCGGCCCGCAAGCTCGTCGCCGCCGAGGCGTAGGATGTCGGCGACAGAGCCCGCTTTGGTGAAAGGAGTGCGCGTGACTCGCGTCAACCGTTGCATCGAGCTGCTTGAGTCCGGCCAGCCGATCTACATGGACGGCGTGCCCGAGCTGAGCTATGACGCCGGGCGCGAGCAGTCCGGCACTTGGGCGGACTACCTCACGGTCGAATTCGAGCACTTTCCGCTCAATACCGTTGGTCTAGCCGCCTTCATGCGCGGCCTGCGCGATGCGGGGCCGACGCGCAGCGGCCATCCCACGCCGACGGTGATTTGCACGCTCCCGGCCCACGGCGCATCCGCAGCGGAGATCCACGCCAACGCGTGGCAGATTCGGCACATCCTCACCGCGGGTGTTCACGGGCTGCTGCTGTGCCACGCGCGGGACCCGGCGGCCGTGCGCGCGTTCGTGGAGGCCTGTCGCTTTCCGTTTCAGACCATCGGCGTCGGGTCGGGCCTGGGTGAGGGCACCCGCGGCGCGGGCGGGCAGTCGGCCGCGGCCGAGATCTGGAGGCTCGACCCTGAGGCATACCTGCGCGTCGCCGATCCATGGCCCCTCAACCCGCATGGGGAGCTGCTGCTCGGACTCAAGATCGAGGACCGCCACGCTTTGCAACGCGCACGTGAGACGACCGCCGTGCCCGGGGTCGGATTCGCCGAGTGGGGTCCGGGCGACATGGCCATGTCGTTCGGCCATGCCTCGCGGCACGATCCGCCCTACCCGCCCGAGATGGACGCCGCCCGCACGGCCGTTCGCGCCGCCTGCGCCGCGGCGGGCCTCCCGTTCCTGTGCAGCTGGGCGGACCCGGCCATGACGATGGAAGAGCAGGTGCGGCATCTCATCGACGAGGTTGGCGCCCTTATCATCGGCGGTGGCGAGGCCCACGCGGCCTTCGGGCGGGGCTATACCCAGCGCGCGATGCCGGTGTAGATCGACCGTAATTGAATAACGGCGCCTCGGCCTGCGAGTGGACTGCGGAATGCCCACCGAATTGTCATTCCGAAACGAAGTGAGGAATCTAAGGACGCTGTGCATGCTTCCCGCCCCTTAGATTCCTCGCCTGCGGCTCGGAATGACAGGGAGGCCATCTCCCGTCCTCGGAGTGTCCGCCCGGTCGTCATGAGCACCCACTTGTCAGTTCGAAGCGCAGCGAGAAATCTGCGACCGCTGCCACAAGCGATGCCTATCGTCCGAGCAAAACTCGGACGAGCAAGAATCCTCTTGGCCGCTCGGCATCATGCCCCGATCATGGTGAAGGAACCCCCGATCGCCGGGACTGCGGCGGACAGAAACAGGTTGCACGATGGGCGATGAAGTAGTGCTGGCGGGAATCGCCGGAAGCTTGCGCCGCGGCTCGTTCAACGCGGCGCTGTTGCGCGAGGCCCAGGCTCTGGCGCCCGCCGATACGCGCCTTGACATCGTGGACCTGGCGTCGCTTCCGCTCTACAACCGCGACCTCGAGGACGACGGCCTCCCCGCGCCGGTCGCGGAGTTCCGCCAGGCCCTTGCCGCCGCCGACGGCCTGGTGGTCGCGACGCCGGAATACAACTACTCCATCCCCGGCGTGCTCAAGAACGCCATCGACTGGGCCTCGCGGGGGCCCGACTCGCCGCTGGACGGGAAGCCCATGGCCATTATGGGCGCGGGCGGCCGCTTCGGTACGGTGCGGGCGCAGATGCACCTGCGCGAGATCGCGCTGCACAACAGCATGCGGGTGATGATCGACCCGGAGGTGTTCGTGGCCGGCGCCTGGGGCGCGTTCGACGACCAGGGCCAGCTCACCGACGAACGCCTACGCGAGCGCGTCCGGCAGCTCATGGCGGCGTTTCGCGAGTTCGTCCGCTACGTCCCCGGCGACCCCACGCTGCGCTGGGCGTGAGCGGGGTGACCCGAGCCGGAGACGCCCGGTGACGGCGGCGATATGCTAGGCGCCGTTGCCTGGCGCAGGAGACCCGAATGACGGACAAGACCCCGATCACCGTGGCCTATGGCGACGGCATCGGACCCGAGATCATGCCGGCGGTCATGCACATTCTCGAGACTGCCGGGGCGCGCATCGAGCCCGAAGTCATCGAGATCGGCGAAAGGGTCTACCAGCGCGGTATCACCACCGGCATCGACGACGCTGCGTGGGAGTCCATCCGGCGCACGCGCGTCTTCCTCAAGGCGCCCATCACCACACCGCAGGGCGGCGGATTCAAGAGCCTCAACGTCACCACGCGCGTCGCGCTCGGCCTCTTCGCCAACGTGCGGCCCGCCGCCACGTTCCATCCCTACATTCAGACCAAGCACCACCCCGACATGAACGTAGTGCTGATCCGCGAGAACGAGGAAGACCTCTACGCCGGCATCGAATACCGCCAGTCCGCCGACGTGATGCAGTCGCTCAAGCTCATCTCCCGCCCGGGCAGCGAGCGCATCATTCGCTACGCCTTCGAGTACGCCCGCCATCACGGGCGGTCCAAGGTCACCGCCTTCGCCAAGGACAACATCATGAAGCTGTCGGACGGCCTCTTTCATGAGGTCTTCGACGAGATCGCGGCGGAGTATCCGGACATCGAAGCCGAGTACTGGATCGTGGACATCGGCGCGGCGAAGCTGGCCGACACGCCGGAGATGTTCGACGTGGTGGTGCTGCCGAACCTCTACGGCGACATCCTGTCGGACGTGGCGGCGCAGATCGCCGGCTCGGTGGGACTTGCCGGAGCCGCCAATATCGGCGAGAACGCGGCAATGTTCGAGGCCATCCATGGGTCCGCGCCGCGCCGCGCGGGGCAGAACCTGGCCAATCCGTCGGGCCTGCTTAACGCCGCGGTGCTGATGCTGGATCACATCGGCCAAGCCGAGGTGGCCGGCCGCGTGCAGAACGCCTGGCTGCGAACCCTGGAAGACGGCATCCACACCTACGACATCCACACGCCGGAATACAGCAAGGCCAAGGTCGGCACGCGGGAGTTCGGACAGGCCGTGGCCGACCGCATCGGTGAATTGCCCCAGACGTTGCCCGTCGCCGTGTACGGAGTTGGCGGCCGAACCCCGGTGCACCCGGCGTCGGTGCCGAGCAGCAAACCTGCCAAGGAGACCGTGGGCGTGGATGTCTTCTTTGACTGGAACGGCACGGAGCCCGCGGGCCTTGCGCGCCGGCTAGAGGAGACCAATGGCGCGGGCTTGACCCTGCGGATGATCAGCAACCGGGGCGCCCAGGTCTGGCCCGAGAACGTGGCCGACGGGCTCTTGGTGGACCAGTGGCGCGCCAGGTTCATGGGCGACGACGGCGCGGCCGTCGACCATGGGCAGATCGTCGCGCTTCTAGGGCGCATCGCCGCGACGGGGCTGGATTTCACCAAAACCGAGCACTTGTGTACGTTTGACGGCGCGCGCGCATATTCCCTGGCGCAAGGCGAGTGACGGACCTATGAGCAACGAATCCTCCGACCCGAAGGTCGGCATCCTGATGGGCAGCGCCTCCGACTGGGGCACGATGAAGTCCGCCGCCGACACCCTGAAAGACTTGGGCATTCCGCACGAGGCGCGGGTGCTCTCGGCTCATCGCACGCCGGCCGAGACGATGGAGTACGCCAGCTCGGCGGAGTCGCGCGGGCTGGGCGTGATCATCGCCGCCGCCGGCGGCGCAGCGCACCTGGCCGGTGTGGTGGCCGCGCATACCATGCTGCCCGTGATCGGCGTGCCCATGCAGGCGTGGTCGCTGGATGGCTTGGACTCGCTGCTCTCGACGGTGCAGATGCCGCGCGGCATTCCCGTCGCCACGGTCGCCATCGGCAAGGCCGGCGCGGTCAACGCCGGGATCCTGGCCACGCAGATCCTCGCCACGGCCGATCCCGCGCTGCGCGAGACGCTGCGACAGCGGCGCGAGGCGCAGGCGGCGGAAATCCTCGAAGAAACGTTAGAGTAAGGGCGATTCGTCCTGCGTGGTGGTTGAGCCGATGCCGCTGACCGACGCCCAAGTCGCCCAGTTCCGCGCCGACGGCTACCTCGTCGTGGAAGACGTCGTGCCTCTGGAGCACGTGGAAGCAATGCGCCGGCGCATCGACGCGGTGACCTCCCCCGCCGGCAGCGCCGACGCCGACCGCATGGGAGTGCAGCTCGAGCCCGACGCCCCCGCCGATGGCGCCTTGCCCCGCAAGCTGAACGAGCTGGCGCCGCATGACGTCGTGTTCGAGCGGCACGCCGAGTCGCCGGAGTTGCTGGAGATGGTGGGCCAGCTCATCGGCGAACCGTTGCGCCTGTACTCCGATCAGGCGTTCCTCAAGCCGCCGCGCCAGGGCAGCGCCAAGCCCCCGCACCAGGACAACGCCCACTTCGGCATAGACCCGGCCGACTGGGGCGTGACGGTGTGGTGCGCGCTGGACGACGCCACCGAGGCCAACGGCTGTATGCAGTACTTTGCGGGCTCGCACCTGGAGGGCGCCGTGCCGCACGTGTGGGAAGGCGGCACGACGCATCTGATACCGGAGCGCCTCGAGCTGCCCGCGCCCGTGCACGCGCCGGTGCGCGCCGGAGGCGTGATCTTCCATCACCTGCTGACGTTCCACATGTCCGCTCCCAACACGAGCGACGCCTGGCGAAGGGCCTACGCCTGCCACTACATCCGCACGGATGCCAGCCACATGGACGAGGAGCCGATCCAGGCCATGCTCGGCGAGGACCACCCGCTCAAGCGCTGACGGGATCCAGGGGCATTCGGTGGCCCGCGCTGCGTGCAGCGTGGGAGGGGCCGGCCCCTCACCCTATCCCTCTCCCCGTGGGAGAGGGGACCGGACCGGCTGCGTGTGAGTCTCCCAGGTTGCACGCAGCCTGGGCCACCGGATAGGGGTTCCTGTAGGGGCGGCCCGTGTTGCCGCCCGGAGGGGCCAGAGATCCGCCACGGCCGGGGCGCGTTGACGCCCGCGCGCCGGACCGCCACCATCACCGCACGCCGGCCGGCCGCGCGAGGTTCCCGATGTCCGACTACGAGGCGCTGACGATTGCTCCCCTTTGCAATGCCGACGCCGGCTTGATCGGCGACGAGGGCCGTGAGTGGCTCGGCCGCCGGGACGTGCGCGGACTGCCCTTCGACATCGGCGACGCGGAGGGCTCGCTGGTGGCGTTGTTCGGTCCTGACGGCCACACCGAGCCGCAGCGCGTCGAAATTGGTCGGGCGGCCGTCACGCTCACCTTCGCGCACTCGCTGGCGTCGTCACGGCTCCCCGAAGGCGACCTGCCGGGCGATACGGTTGCCGTCTACCGGGTGCACTTCGCCGACGGCGAGACGCAGGATCTCCAGATTCGAGAGCGCTTCGAAATTGGAGTGACCGCGCACTCCACCGACTTGTTCCGGGTCGGCGCCCCGTTCCTGGCGCTTCCCCAAGCCGACCCGCCCGCCGCGCCGCGCGACGTGGTCGAGCGCGAGGGCATGGGCCGCGCGCTGACGGACGTCGGCACGCCGCCGCTGCCCGCGTTCTCGCTGTTTCCCTGGCGCAACCCGCGGCCGGACGTTGAGATCGCGGCGGTCGAAGTGCGTCCCACCGAACGTGCCGTCGTCCTCTGCGGCGTGTGCGTGGGAATGGTCGATGAGGATCCGCTGCGCGCGGACGCGCGCCGGGCGGTCGTGGTCGAGCTGCCGCAGCCGGAGGACGCCGACCGGCCCTTCGCCGTCGAGATTGCCGTCGACCGCGGCACCGCGACGCACGCGCACCCGCTGCCGCGCGACCCGGACGCCTTCTTGACCTCGGACACGGCCGGCTGGGGCGAGGCGAAGAACCCGGGCAGCAGCCCCGCCTATAGCGAAATCGCGGCCACGCCGTCGGCAACCGTGCGCGTGGAGCTGGAGGGCGAGGAGCTGGGACAGGTGCGCTTTGGCGAGCTGACGGCGAAGGGCGAGCTGACGCCATCCGAGCGGCTCACCGTGCGGGCGTCCGAAACCGGTCGCGCCTGGGTGCACACGCGTGTCGTGGACGCGGCCACCGGACGCCCCGTGCCCTGCCGCATCCACTTCCGCTCGCCCGAGGGCGTGCCCTATCAGCCCCACGGCCATCACGCTCACCTGAATGCTGAGCACGACACCTGGCACGTCGACGTGGGCGGCGACCTGCGGCTGGACCAGGCCACCTACGCCTACATCGACGGTCGCTGTCAGGGCTGGCTGCCCACCGGCCGCGTGCTGGTGGACGTGGCCCGCGGGTTCGAGTACGAGCCGTTTCGCGCTGCAATCGAGATCAAGCCCGGCCAGCGTGAGCTCGAGCTGAAGCTCGACCGCTGGACCGACATGAACGCCCAGGGCTGGTACAGCGGCGACACCCACGTCCACTTTCTGTCAGGCGATGGGGCTAACGTCGAAGCCGCCGGCGAAGACCTGAATGTGGTCAATGTCTTGCAGTCGCAGTGGGGCTCGCTCTTCACCAACACCGAGGACTTCATCGGCCGGCCGCGCGTGTCCGACGACGGCCGCACCATCGTCTACGTCTCGCAGGAGAACCGGCAGCACTTCCTGGGTCACCTCACGCTGCTGGGGCTTACGGACCCGGTGATGCCCTGGTGCTCCGATGGGCCGACGGAAGCGGAGCCGGGCGGATCGATGGAGACCACCCTGTCCCACTGGGCCGACGCCTGCCATGCGCAGGGGGGCACGGTGGTGATCCCGCATTTGCCGTTTCCCAACGGCGAGCCGGCCGCCCTGATCGCCACGGGGCGCGCCGACGCGGTGGAGATGCTGACGCAAGGGCCCTTCGCGCACACCGAGTACTACCGCTATCTCAACGGCGGCTACCGCCTGCCGCTGGTCGGGGGCACGGACAAGATGTCGTCCGAGGTGCCGGTCGGGTTGTATCGCACCTACGTGCGGCTCCCGTCCGACGAGCCGTTCAGCTATGAGTCGTGGTGCGCGAACATGGCGGCGGGGCGCACGTTCCTCAGCGGGGGGCCGATCATCACTTTGCGCGTGGACGGCCATGAGCCCGGCGACACGCTGCATCTGGACGCGAACGGCGGCAGCGTCACGGTGGAGGCGTCGGTCGAGTCGATTCTGCCGGTACACAGCCTCCAGATCGTGCGGGAGGGGCAGGTGGTGGCCGAGGCGCAGGCGTCAGGCGGCGCACGGAAACTGCGGCTGTCCGAAACGCTTGAAGTCTCCGCGCCCACCTGGCTCACGGCGCGCTGCGGCGGGCCGTCCTACTTCGACGCCCCCGAGCACCATGACGTCTGGCACCGTCAGCGGTTCGCCCACACGTCGCCGGTCTACGTGGCCGACGGTGACGCCGAGTGGTCCATGTGGAGCGACGCCACGGCGCAATACATGCTCACGCTGATCGACGGCAGCCTGGACTACATTCGCCACCGCAGCACCCAATATCCGGCCGGCCACGCCAGCCACCACCACGGCGAGGCCGATCACGTGGGATTTCTCGAACGCCCGTTCCACGAGGCCCGCGAGGCCATCCACCGGCGGATGCACGCGCTCGGCATTCCGCACTAAGTCCTCCGGTGGCCCAGGCCGCGGGCGGTCTGGGAGATTCAGCCGTGGCCTGGGCGACACCATCGCAGGCGGATCGAGTCCCCTCTCCCCACCGTGGGAGAGGGTTAGGGTGAGGGGGTCGGCCGATCCCACGCTGCAGGCAGCGGGAGCCACCGGACTCGCAGCGTGGGCCTCCGAAGGCGGGCCAACCAACGGTCGGGCATGGCCGCGCGTCGGTACACCTGTGGGGGCGGTTCGCAAACCGCCCCTACCAGACTTCCCGGCCTGAGCCGCCCGTTGTGCCTACGCCTTCGGCGAGCCGTTCGTGGGGGTGGGCGCGTGCCGCATCACTGCGTCGGAGTCGATCGAACGCAGGTGCAGATCGCGCTGCGGGAACGGGATCTCGACGTCGTGCTCCCGGAACGCCTCGTCGATCTGGAAGTGCAAATCGCTGAGCGTCGCAAACCGCTCGCTGATGTCGGCGACGTAGCACAGGATGCGGAAATTGAGCGACGAGTCGCCGAACTCGAAGAAGAAGATGCGCGGCTCGGGGTCGTCGAGCACGTTCTCGTGGCCGTTGACGGCCTCGCGGATGAGGCGCTCGACCAGGCGCGTGTCGGAGCCGTAGGCCACGCCCACGATGAAGTCCACCCGCACGCGGCGGTCGTCGTGGGTCCAGTTGGTGACGGTGGTGGAGATGAGATCGCCGTTGGGCACTATGGCCTGGGTCTGGTCGAACTTGCGCAGCGTCGTGGCGCGAATGCTGATGCGCTCCACGGTGCCCAGCTCACCGCCCACGTCGATGATGTCTCCAACCTTCACGGGCCGCTCAACCAGCAGGATCACGCCGGAGACGAAGTTGTTAGCGATGTTCTGCAGGCCGAAGCCGATGCCCACGCCCAGGGCGCCGAAGATGATGAGGACGGAGTCCAGCTGCAGACCGATCGACTGAAAGCCGATGAAGAGGCCGACGAGAATGATGAGGTACCGGCCAAGGTTGCCGATGATGTGCAGCGTGCTTTCCTGGATGTCGGCGACCTGGCCAATGCGGCGCTCGATCAGCCAGCGCACACGGCCGGCGATGATCCAGGTGATCGCCAGGATGACCAGCAGCACGACGATGCTGAGGGGCGTGATGGGCTCTTCCCCCAGGCTGAACATGGGCGCGTTGAAGGCGTCCCACACGGTGTTCCATAACTCCATCAGGCGTCTCCGGGGCTGGGTGGGGTCGTGGGCAGGTGCATGTTAAGGCAGCGTCTTGGGGATTGGGCCGGACTGGACAACCTGAGCGGTCTGCGGCTACTCGAACCACCAGTAGTGCATCGGCGCGAGCCAATACGTCGCCGGGTCCTGTTCCTCTGGAAGCCGCTTGAGCGCGAGGTCGCGCCGCCAGCAACCGCTGAATCCTTCTCGCGCGGCCAGCGCCGCGATCACGGCGTCCCGCTCGTGATCGCTGATTCCGGGCTTGGCGTGGATTCCGAAGCAGCGTTTCAGCTCGTCGAATCGCTTCGGCTCGTCGAAACGGCAGCCCCAGGCTCGCAGGAACAGGCCGGGGTGGGATTCCGTGATGGACAGCTCGGGAAAGCAACAACGCAGCTCGACGGCGAACATGGCGCCTTGCGCCAGAACGGCTCCGTACAGCGAGTTGATGGCGAGCACCTTGCCGGGCGATGCGTTGCCGTACTTGCACCGAAGCCAGCGGTCGGCCTTGCGGTCGCCTCGCTTGGCCGACGACAGCCACATGGGAGCGTCGATGCCTGCGCCCTGTGGCGTGCCCTGGATCCACTCGGCGGCTTCGTGGGCGGATGACACGCAGCCGGTCCTCGTGGCGCCGTCGGCGAAGAGCTCCGCGATGCCGAAGTTGCTTGTTCCGCCCGGATCGGCTCCGATCCAGACTGGCCGGCGGCTCATCAGGCCCTCGCCGAGCGCGGATCGCTCGCGTTTTCAGTCCAGGGAACTAGTAGCCAAATCCCGTCTACTCGGTCGCCAAACTTCCGTTCGTGGTGAGCTTGTCGAACCACGCCCTTCGACAGGCTCAGGGCGAACGGGCCACGTGCGCCTTCCGGGTGGCGAGAGCTGGCTTGCGCTTGAATTGTCGCCAAGGCGGGCCTGATCCTGGACCTAGCCCGCCATGACTCGCGCGTGGATCGAGTTCACCACCGTGTGGGCCGCCAGGGCGGCGCCTTCCTGCCAGCCGGGGAGCGCGGTTATCTGGTCGCCGGCAAAGTAGATGGCGCCGTCGGGGGCGAGGATCTCAGCGGGCGGCTGATAGCTCTCGGGCCAGGCGCCGAGCTGATAGGGCGCCTTGAGCCAGGCGCGGCTGACGCCCGCCTCGATCTCCTGCGCGTAGCCGGGGTGCAGGTGCTCGCCCTCGGCGATGGCAGTCCGCAGGCGCTCCGGTGGGGTCATGTTCGCCCAGCGCTCGCCCTGGCCCGGGAAGTCGTCCCAGATGTAGGCGCCCATGACGACGCCCTTCTCGCGGTGGTACCCGTTGGCCGGATACCAGATTTGGGTGATGTCCTGGTCGGTCCAGGAGATGCCGCCATAGATGGCGTGGTCATCCTCCCAGAACCGGCGGCGTGCCTGGAAGCCGATCTTGACCGCGGGCACGAAGGCGACGGACTCGATGGCGGCCTGGGTCTCGGAGGTGAAATCGTTGGGGATGTCCTTCAGAACCGGCGCGGGGATGGTGCAAATCACGAAGTCGGCGTCGAGGGCTTCGGTGACGCCGCTGCGTTGATTCCGGTGGACCACGCGGGCGCCGTCGGCGGTCTTGCGGATTTCTTCGACGACGCTGTTGTAGCGGATGAGCCGCCGGACCCGCGTCTCGAACGCCTTGGCGATGGCGTCCATGCCGCCCACGGGCTGGAAGAGGGTTGGATTCTGGTCGAGGAATTGGCTGAAGTGGAGCTTGTACTCCCAGAACTCCGAGCGAAGCAGCTCGCTGAAGTCCAGCGGATCGTTGACGTCCCCCGGCGCGAGTCCCGCGTTGACGGTTTCGCCCTGGTAGCCGCCGCGGTTCGAGCCGGCGTAGAGATAGTCGGGATCCAGGCCGCCGAACTCGACGAGCATGGGCAGCAGGCGCTCCTTGTCGTCGGCGGTCAGCGCGTCGTCGAGCGCGTTGCGGTTGATGGCCTTGGCCAGCAACTCCGCGATGTAGCCGCGCTGATCGGTCATCACCCGCCGCCCCACCACGGGCTGCCCGCCGAATCGCTCGGCGTTGTGAAAGAAGGCGGCGCGGTTGTCGTTGGTGAACATCTCGAGCTCGACGCCGAACTCCTTGCAATAACCAAGAATGATCCGGTGGTGGTAGGGAATGCGCGCCGGTCCGAGGTTGGCGTAGAGATGGTCCTCGTGGTCGAAGTCGACCCACTGCCGGCTGTCGACCTCGTGGATCACGTCGCCGGCGCGGGCGGTCAGGTTGCGACCTCCGGCGCGGTTGGTGGCTTCCAGGATGGTGCAGTGATAGCCCGCCTTGGATAGCTCATAGGCCGCCGTCATGCCCGAGATGCCGGCGCCCAGGATTACCACGCGCTTGCCGAAGCCCGAGCCGTCCGGCAGGTCCGGCGTGTCCGCCTTCGCGCTCGCCGGGCCCAACAGGCCCAGCGTGTTCATGGTGTGGTAGGTGGCCGCCACGCCCGCGGCCGAACCGACCAGGCGCAGGAACTGCCGCTTCGTCAGTCGCATCGTCATCGATGACATCGCTTCGTCTCCCCTATGCGCGCCTTCATCGCGCCCGGCGCGCTGGCAATCCTTAACCCGTCATGTGCGGCTGGTAGGACTCATGCACGTTCGTAGAAGTCGATGGCGTTTCCGCCCAGCACGGCTGACGGTTCGCTGTCTGCGACTTTGGGGCATTATGCCTGCGCGTTCCACATCTCGGCGCGGCGCATGAAGACCGTAGGGTCGTCGAGCCATTCGGCGTAGCCGAGACGCCGGTTGTCCGTCAGCCAGGCCATTCGCTCGTCGAGGCAGGACGCCAACGCGGCGTCTTCGACGGCGAGGGTGAAACCGCCGTGCTCGACCCTCTCGTCGAGCGCGGTGACCGCGAACGCGCCGCCGGATGCGCGGGCGGCGTCGCGATTGCCAACCTCGCCCCGGGCGATGGCATCGATCCGACCGTCACGCAGGGCCTGGAGCAGCTCGGTTTCGCCGGCGTCGTCGCCGAGGTAGATCACCTGGGGCAGGTTGTCTGACGGTGGATCGAGCCGTCGGCGGCCGTCGAGGTTCGGTGACGCACCGGCGGCGGTGACCGTATAGGCGGCGCTGCCGTCGGCAACCAACGTGCCACGCGGGGTTTCCACGCGCGTCCCGGCGGTCAGTAAGCCCTGAGCGTCGACGAGACCCGTGAGCTCGAGCAGGCGGGCCTCGCCCGTGGTTCCGGCCAGCGCCCCGACTCGCACATCGCGGTGCAGATCGTCATAGACGGCCAGGCGCTCGGCGTCGGCGGCGCGCACGAGCAGGGACTGACGAAACGTGATGTGGCCGGACGTGAAGACGACGACCGGCCGGCCGACAGCGTCTCGGGTGCGCGAGTCGAGAATCGTGATCCCGCCGCCGATCAGGTCATAGTCGGGGCCGGCGGATTGCAGCCAGATATCGTCCCAGGCGGCGATGCCGCGGCGGACAAACGACAGCCCCGTGTCGTCCATGGCTTCGAGCGCAGTCAGCAGATCGGCTTCGTAGCCTCGGTGGGTATTGAAGCCAGCGGCATTGGGGTCCTCGTCAGCGCTGTAGCTCACCGGGGCAAAGAAGGCGTAGAAGCCAACGGTGAGCGTGCGGTTGTCGTCCGTGCATGCCTTGACGGCGGACGCGCCTTCCCCGCAGGCGACCAAGCCAAGCAGGGCGAGCAGGGCAATGCCACACGCAATCGCCCCGGCAAGCGCGGCCGACGGCGGCGCTACCGTTGCGCGCATGGTCGTGCCAATACGGTGGCCGTGCCCGGCGCGCTCAACGCAGTTGGTAGAAATCCATCGCGTTCCCGCCCAACAGCGCCGCGCGTTCGCTCGGACTCAACCCGCCCAGCGCGGCCGTCACCCGCTCGAACGTGTCCTCGTAGGGAGCGGCCATGAGAGCCACCGGCCAATCGCTGCCCCAGATCAATCGGTCGATGTCGAACGCGTCGAGAACCGTGTCGACCGCCGGCTGGATGGTTTCCGTGGTCGGCGACGAGGGGCATTCGGTGAGCAGGCCCGAGACCTTCACCCGCAGGTGCTCATAGGGCGCCAGCGCGCGCATGCCCTCATGCCACGCCGAGAGGTCGCCCGACTCGAACGGCGGCTTGGCCATGTGATCCACGATCAGCTTCCCGCCGTCGTTTTCGCGCGCGATTGCCGGGATATGGGGCAGGTGCGGCGTTTTCACCAGCAATTCCACGATGTAGCCGCGCGAGACCACGGTGCGGATGCCGCGGCGCACGTCGTCGCGGGCCAGCCAGGCGGTGTCGGGCATGTTTTCGGCGCCGGCGCGCAGGCCCTTGAACCAGGGGCTGAGCGCCAGTTGATCCAGCTTGGCTTCAAGATCCGAGGCCGTGAGATCGAGGTTGGCGATCACGCCGACGACAAAGTCGTACTCGTCGCAGAGGTCCAGGTACCAGGGCTGCTCGGCCCAGGCCGTGCTCGCCTCGACGATGACCGAGCGATGCACCCCGGCGGCGTCCATGTGCGGCTTGAGCGTGGACGGGGTGTAGGTCTGGCGCAGCGTGTCGGGCATCGTGTCGTCCATCCATGGCAAGTGGGACTGTCCGATCACCCAATAGTGGTTGTGGGCGTCGACGACGAGCGGCGCGTCAGGCGTCATGGCTGATCTCTCACACGCGCGGGATGGCCGAGGGTACCAACGCGCTCACCATCAGGTCTCCGACACTGCGTGGTCGGTTATCGGCTTGCCGCAGTGAGGGCATGCCGGCGGTCGCCTCGCGCTCCGCCGGGCCTCGAGTTCGTCCACGAACGCCGAGCCCAGGATGCCGGCCGGCAAGGCGAAGAGCCCGATGCCAAAGAGCGCAACCACGGCGCCCAGGATTCGCCCAAGCGGCGTCGCCGGCGCCAGGTCCCCGTAGCCCACCGTGGTCAGCGTCACCATGCCCCACCACATGGCGGCCGGGATGCTCGAAAAGCCCTCGGGCTGGGCGTCGCGCTCCGCCAGGTACATCAGCACCGACGCCATGAACAGGAGAATGAACGTGACGAACAGCGTGGAGAGCAGGGCGTTCCGCCGGCTGCGGAGGACCGTGCCGATGATCTCCACAGACTCGGAGTAGCGCGTGATCTTGACCAGCCGGAACACCCGCAGCAACCGCAGCGAGCGCACGAAGCGCAGGTCGGCCGTCACCAGCAGCGGGATGTAGAACGGCAGGATGGCGATCAGGTCCATCAGCACCAACGGTTGGACCGCGAACCGTAGCCGTCCCTTCACCGGATGCGCATAGTCGGGGTCTTCCGTGCACGCCCACACGCGCACGAGGTATTCCCCGGTGAAGATCGCCACGGACACGATCTCGAACACCAGAAAGGCGCCGCTGGCCTGCTCGCCCAAGGGCGCGATCGTCTCGAGGGCGATCGCCAGCAGGTTGAGGCCGATGAGCGTGATAAGGGCGGTGTCGAACAGGTGGCTCGGGCGGTCGCCTTCGGGCGTCGGCTCGACGATCTCGTAGGCGCGACGCTTGATCCGGCTATACATCAGGCGCTGATCTCTGCGTTGGTGCGTCTACGGCGTACCGGCCGAGCCGCTCCCTGTCAATCCCGCGGGCGTGTCACTCCGGAACTGTCAGCGGCGCCAGCATCTCGTCGGTGATGAACTTGCCCAGCGAGAAGAGCTTGCGGTCGGTGTACCAGAGGATGCGGCGCCCGTCGCGCTCGGTGAGGCTGGAGTACATGGACAGCCACCACATGTAGAGCGGGAACACGCCCACCTTTTGCGTGTCGAACAGCAGCAGCGGCTCGCTGAACCACACGGGCTGATAGGCGTCGGGGCGGTACTCGCCGACGGCCAGGAACTGCGGGCGGCGGCTCTCCAGCGCGAGCGGGCCCTTGCCGCCGTAGCCCCAGCCGTCGTGGTTCTGAAACAGCAGCAGGTAGCGCCCGTCCTCCAGCCTGTACATCGGCGAGGGCGAATTGGGGTTGAGCATCGGCTCGCCGCCGTCCGTGAAGCGCAGCACCTCGGTGGGGCGCCAGGTGAGGGCCTCGGCATCGTCGGACACCGTGTACCAAAGCTCGCCGTTGGCGGTGCGCATCTCGGCGAAGAGCCGGCCATCCGGCAGCAGCACCAGCCCCGGCTCCTCGCAGAAGGTGTAACCGTCGGACGCCTGCGGCTCGAAGCTGACCGGCACCTGGATGAGGTTCTCGTCCTCGGGCAGCCAGGTGATCCGCACGTCCTTGGGATGCGGGCCGTCGTCGATATTCTCGAAGCGCAGGAACTCGCAGCGAAACTCGCGAAACATGCCGTTGGGCCTGTCGCCCATGTGCGGCACGTAGGGCTTGGGCGTGATGTACTGCGCCGCCCAGCGGGTGAGCGCCACGACGTGACGGCCCTTGGCGTCGCGAATGGGCTTCTGCCACACGATCCCCATCGGCGGCACCGCGGGGTCCGGGTGGTCGATGGGCGTGCGGCGGTACTCGATGTCGACCCCGCCGTCGATCCAGGTGTGGCCGTCGTCGTCCGAGTAGCGGCAGCGCAAGTGGGCGTTGAGGGCGTTTTCGCCGTAGCCGACGGAGCGGTTGTAGTAGCAGTAGATGCGCCCGCTGGACGCGATGACGGGAAAGCCGAAGCTGCTCACCTGGCCGGCCGGCCCGGCCGGGTGAATCTGCGCGGGCTCGGTCCAGGTGTGACCGTGGTCCGAGCTGCGGGCGAAGTAGACGCCGTAGTCGCGGGCGTCCGGCTCGTAGGCCAGGGTCCAGATCGCGAGCAGATCGCCGCCCGGCGTGTAGTCGACCAGCACGTGGTCCTGGTGCTCGGGGTGTTCGGGCACCCGCGTGGGCAGGTGCAGCACCAGGTCCGGGTCCGTGCGCCGCCAGTCCTTGCTGTAGCAGGCGTAGTCGCCTTCAACCGGCATTGGCGCCCTCCATTCGGTAGCTTCGTGCGACGGGCCTAGGGTATGCGCGAGCGCCTCCCCGTTCGTGGTGAGCCTGTCGAACCACGCCCTTCGACGGGCTCAGGGCGAACGGAACTGTAGTCGCCTGCTTGGTGCGCGTCCCTGAGGCTCGCGCATGCGCCCCAGACTCATCGGAGTTTCGGGCTAGGCCTCGTCGCAGTGGAACACGCCGACGCTCCAGGGCTTCATCGTGACCGGGAAGCCGTTGTCCACGATGGCGACCGGGGCGTGGGCGATGAGGTCCGTGACCTCCGATACCGCCCAAGCCGGGCGCAGCGTGGCCGAGGCCGCCTGCCGCGACAGGTTCTGCACAAAGACGAGCCAGCCGCCCTGCTTCGATCGTCGGCGGACCGGCACGATGGGGTCGCCGTCAACCGCGACGGGGGCGCTGACGCCCGCGGCGTCAGCGGCCGCTTGCACGACCGCCGGAATGGCGACGTCGTCGAATCCGGCCGACAGGGTCAGGCCATACCAGGTGATGCGGCCGTCACCGCTGCGCACGGCCACGGTGTGATCACCGATTCGCGCGACGGCTTCGGTCGAGCCCTGCGGCTCGAGGAGGGCGTAGCCGCAGGTGGTGGTGATGGGCACCGGGCCGTGGGGGGTCTCCAGGACGTTCCGCCCGTTCGCGATGTCGCTCTCGGTCACCGCCGAGAAGTCTGCCACACGCACGCCGATCCGGTCGGCAAAGCCCTCCGGCGGGTTGTAGCTGGACTGACCGTTGTGCGAGTAGGTCCCGAAGCTGCCCTCGATGAGCACCTGCATCTCCGGGTTTTCGTCCAGCGCGCGCACCAGGTGGTCTCGCGTCGCGTCGTCCATCAGCGCCACGTTCGGCAGCACCAGCAGCCGGTAGCCCGACCAGTCCATTTTGGGCGTCACCGGGTCAGCCGGGATGCCCCGCAGCCAGAGCGTGCGGTAGACGCCACGAAAGTCGGCCAGGAAGCGCTCGTCCTGCTGGCCGAACTGGAACAGCTCGTGCGAGTGGGCGTCGTAGACGATGGCCACGTCGGCGCGCGGCGCCTCCAGCGGCAGGTGGTCGCTCAGCCCCTCGATCTGTTCCAGCGCCTCGACCACCGCGCGGAAGCGGGGTGTCGGCTCGCCGTCCAGGGCCACCATGTTGTAGCCGGGCGACTCGAAGCTCAGGTACTCCGGCCGGTATTGCCAGAACATGGCGCCGGCCGCGCCGCCAATCAGCGTCATCCAGAGCAGCATGGTCTGCTCACAGGGGTGCGACTGCTTGTTCCAGGTCACGCCCCCGCGGGACATGCCAGCGTAGATCTCCTCGTTCCACCACCGCCCGTTGCGGCCCACCTGGCGCGACCAGTCGAAGCCCAGCGCCCGGTCGGCGATGAGGTTCGGATCGTCCACCGTGAGCAGGTGGTTGGACGCCATGGACATGCCCCAGCTGTCCACCAGGGGCGCGCAATATTCGTCCTTGGGCTGCGGGCGCCAGCCGCCGTGAGCGCGCTTTTCGTGCACCGGATCGATGGAGTTCGCCAGGTCCATCATCCACTTCAGGTAGTTGGCGATGTTCTCGTGATGGAAGCGCCGGTACCAGCGCATTTCGACGACGTTGCGGTTGGATCGCGGCGGCTCGACGTCTTCCCAGCGGCGGAAGCGGCGGTCGAACACGGCGTTGAGCTCGTCAAGGGTGAACTGCTCCCGCAGCCACGCCTTGTACAGCGCGAGCGTGTGCACGCAGTAGCAGGGGAAGCCTTCACCCTGGGCCGCCCAGGCCGACGACAGGTTTGGCCCGTCCCAGATGCCCCAAATGAGCAGATTGGGCCGGTCCTTGTAGCGGTTGATGGCGTGCCGCAGGAAGTCGCCGGCCAGACGGCGAAACTCGGGGTGGTCGAAGCAATGGACCTGGGCGCCCTGGGCATAGGCCGGGTGCGCGTCCTGGACGACGAGCTCGTTGCGATAGTTGACGACTTGCATGTCGGGGTAGTGGCGCAGCAGCCAGTCGGGACCGGCGCCGTGGGTGGCCGTGGGCACGTCGAGCCAGACATAGAGCCCGTGCTTTTCGGCGGTGTCGAAGAGCAGGTCGATGTCGTCCATCTCGTAGTGGCCCGGGCTCGGCTCGAACCACTGCCAGTAGGGAAACGAGCGCACGATGCGCAGCCCGGCGGCGCTCAGACGCGCAAAGTCTTCGTCCCAGACCTCGGGCTTGGGCGTGGGCGGGCGGTAGTACTCCACCCCCACGGGAAACGGCACGCCGGGGATGCCGAATCGATTGTCCTGGGCCATCACGCCACCCCCACGCCACCGTCACCACGTGCCGCGCATGGTACCCGCCGGCAGGATTCCTGGTCAGTCAAACAGCCATGGTGAGGAGGCGGTCTGGGTTAGGCTGTGCCGAGTGCGGATTCCTGGTGTGGCCGCCGTGAGCAAGTACGATCCCTTGCGCCAGTTTCTGGCGGACCGCCGCGACAGCGAGTGGCGAGCGACCTTCGCCGACGTCGAAGGGGTTCTTGGATTCACGCTGTGTGATTCCGCCCGAAAGCACCCTGCGTGGTGGGCAAACAGCACCAGCCATCCTGAGGCGCGTTCCGGCTGGCTTGCAGCGGGGTGGAAGACCGTCGATGTCGATCTGGGCGGGGAGCGCCTGGTGTTCGTGCGGCAGACATGACCCGAACAGGGCAGCTGGCACCAGATCTATCCGATCAATCATCTGGTCGAGTAAGGCACGCGCAATCACGACAGTCGTCATCTACTGCAATCTGCACGAGGGTTTAGCTTGCGGCTGATCGTGACGCTATACCACCTCGCAAAGAGCTGGTTCCTGTTGGCACGGATCGACCAAACCATATTGTATATGGGGACAGGGTGTAGGTTCGTAACGATGGTCTGGGCTCGAAGACTGTATGGGCCAATTGCGCTCCTCTACATTTTCTCAATCGCCGGTATATATCTGCAAAGTGTTGAGGAGCGATATGGGCTGATTCTATTGATCCCAATCGCCGCAATCTCAATTGCCCGCGCAGTTTTTCCTGACATTACCAACCAGTCCTTACAAAGAGAGATCTTTCGGTGTGCATATCATGCCGATATGAAGTCACAAGCTGCGCACGTCAATATCAATAAACTCATGCATAAGCAAGGGGAGAAACCGGTTCCACTTCCTGTGGGCGGCGACTTTCGTCGAATGCAGGAGTCTCTAACGAATCAAGTGAAGTACTACAACGCACTCAAGGGAGACGCAGCAGCGGCCATAGGCGGTCTGTTCCTGCGGCGGTGAGGAGCATCGGCCAGAGTCTTTCTAGCCGATCCGGACGTCACAGCTCGCAGCGTTTGACATTGGAAGGTCATGGCAGTCCGTTCGCGCCGCTGCTTGGGACGGACTAGGCTGCGGCTACCTGGGCGGTGCGCGTCCGGGGTGATGGCGAGCGGGGTGTGTCATGCCGGTCGAGGGCGACTACGAGTGCTTCAGCGACGATTGGCGCCGCACGAATCCTGACCTGGTCTTCTTCCTGCCCAAGCAGCCGCCCGAGTGGGTGGAGGCGGTAGATCACGTGCTGGTGTCCGAGACGCCGGGCGGCGATCTGCTGGCCATCTGGACCTATGGCACCAAGGCGGACGCCTCGGACCACACGGTGCTCTATGCGCGCAGCGAGGACGGCGGGCGCATCTGGTCCGAGCCGGGTGAGTTCGACCCGCCGGGACCCAAACCCGGCCAGGCGTCGTGCTTCGGGTTTCCGGTGATCAGCCGCACGGGCCGCATCTATGCCTTCTACAACAAGGGGACAGGCATCGGGCTGAGCTATCAGACCAGCTTCCTGCGCTGCAGCTATTCCGACGACGACGGTCGCACCTGGACGCCGGGCGGCGTGGACATTTCCTACCGACGCACGATCCTGAGCCATCCCGACCCGAGCATTGGCACGAACTCGATCGTGTGGCAGAAGCCGATCCGGGACGCGCTGGACCGGGTGCTGGTGGGCTACACCGAGTGGGCCTCGCCGGCGGCGCGGCAGGTGACCGGAGTGCGCCGGCCGGACGGCAAGGTGCAGTACTACCGCAGTGACTGCCGCTGCCAGTTCATGCGCTTCGACAACATCGACGAGGACCCCGAGCCGCGCGACGTGAAAATCACGTGGCTGCCGGACGACGAAGAGCTGATCACGGTGCCGCTCGAAAGCGACCCGGAGGCCCCAGAAGGCTCGTCGTTCTGCCAGGAACCGGCGCCGGTGCTGCTGCCCGACGACCGGCTGTTCACGGTGATGCGCACGCGAAACGGACAGATCTGGTACACGGTTTCGGACGACCACGGCCACTCGTGGCGGCCCACCGAGATGCTGCGCTACAAGGACGGCGGCGAGCCGATGGAGAACCCGGTGTCGCCGACGCCGCTCTACCGCCTCAACGACGGACGCTATCTCCAACTGCTCCAGAATCACGACGGGTACGGCTACGGTGCGGTGGGCATCGGCGACTCGAACAGCAGCCGCCGGCCGCAGTTCATTTCGCTGGGCGAGTACCGCCCCGACGCGCACCAGCCGATCTGGTTCAGCGACCCGGTACTGCTCTTCGACACCAACTGCGTGGGCGTGCCACCGTTCTACAAATGGTGGCTCTCGATGTACGCCAGCCTGACGGAGCTGAACGGCGAGCGGATTTTTTGGTACTCGGACCGCAAGGTCTTCGGGCTGGGCCGCTACATCACGGACGAGATGCTGGCGGAGATGCCGGTGCCGGAGTGAGGTGAGGCTTCGCTAGTAGGAGTTGGTAATGGCGCTCTGGACTGATGAGGCAAGAAGGCGTGCGGCTGCTGAAGAGTGGGAGTTGCTTGACGAAGTGCCAGGACGTATCCAGTGCGACCTGAGTCACGGTTGGATTCCGGAGCACTCACACGCTCTGCGAATTCGTGGCACGCGGACTGGAATGACACTTGTCGTCGGGCGAGGCGTTGCGCGCAAGTACTTCAACATTCCTCCGAATCGCTTGGATGACCTGCTAGCGACGCTGGACCGAGCGCAGTAGCAGTTGCACATGGCGTAACACGCCGATTGGCGCTCTTGCCGAAACTCCGACCGGCGTTGGATACAAGGGCTCTTAGCGCCGCCTACTCTCCCTCGCTCTCAGGCGGTGGTCACCTCGACTCGTAGGCTGCGCCCAACGGCTCGAAGAGCCTTGTGGACCTGGCTGACGTGGGAGCGGTGGTCTGGGTTGGTGAGCTTGCGCGCCGCCGACTCGCTGATGCCCAGCCTGCGGGCAAGTTCCACCTTTGTGATGCGCTGAGCTCGCATGGCCGAATACAGGGCAAGCTTGGCGGCGACGACCGGAGACACGGGGACCAACGCCTGACCATCTACCGCTTCGCTGGGCGCGGGGATCTCCTGCTTTTGATGCACGTAGCCGGCCAGGGCGGCGGCGAGGGCGTCCTCGGCCATCGCCAGGGCTTCGGAACGGTCCGCGCCGCCAGTGATTGCTTCGGGCACATCGGGGAAGGTGGCGATCAAGCTGCCGTCGTCCACCGGCGTGAGCTCGCAGGGGTAGGCATAGGTCATGGTTCAGAATTCCTCCCGGTCAATGTTCAGTTGCCGCAGCATGGCGGCCACCAGACCCTTCGACAGCTCGCCTTGTTTCACCGTGGTGAATCGGGAACCAATGTAGAGACGGCCGTGGCTGCCCTTACCGTGAGCCGGATCGAAATGGGATTCCTGTCCCGTGGCGCGGGCATACCGCCGTGCCCGCCTGATGAACTCGCGGCTGGTCACGACGGATTATCGCACCTAAAGGTGCGATCAACAATGGCTACCAGCAACCAGAATTCCCTTCGACACTAGGCCTCGATGTGCAGCGACAGGTGATCGCCCGCGCCGACTAGGCGCGCGGGGACAAACTCCGCCCGTCCCACGTTGGTGAGCTCGAAGGCGCGCAGGTTGACCTCGCCGCCGAGGACGTCGAGGCGCACATTCCAGCCTTGGTCGTCCCTGGTGCGCGTGCAGGTGCCCCAGGCGGAGCCGTTGGACCAGAAGACCGTGCCGGGGGCGGCGGCGAAGCGCATCTCGCCGCGGACCGCGGAATGGCTAAAACCAGCGACGGCGACGACCGCTCCCCAGGCGGCCATGGCGCGGGCGTAGTGATGGCCGTACTCCGGTTCGTCGAAGGGATTGCGCCGGGCGCCGTCATGCCGGGCGCGCACGGCCTCGATCACCCGCAGCGCGGCGTCCGGCTGGCCCTCCTGCAACATGCCGACGGCGGCGGTGTACTCGAGGCCGGACCAGACCTCGTTGCAGTAGGGGAACGGGCGCTCGGGGCGATCGCCGCGCGGATAGGCGGCGATAACGAGACCGGCTTCGTCGGCGAGGGCGTAGCTGCGGAAGTGGTTGACGTGGCCCCGCATCGACGGGCGGAAGTTTTGGCGCATGATGGAACACAGCGTCGCGGCCACGTGGTCGGGATCGAGCAGGGGGCCGAGTCCGCTGAGGCGGGCGGCGGCCTGACCGACGAGCTGGCCCACGAGGCAGCCGCTGCCGACCTGGTGCTCGGGGGCCTCGAGGTTTTGGGCAGCGTACTTCTCGGGTCGCCGCAGCCCGGGGGCGATGCGCGAGCGGTCGGACTGCGGCCGGATCTGGTGCTCGTAGTAGTCGCCGTTGAAGAGGTTGCCGTCGATCCAGGCGTGGCCCTGTTCGAACAGGCGGCGGCACTCGGCGGCGAACTCGGTCTCGCCGAGGTGCGCCGCCATCTCCTCCCCGGCACGCAGCGCGGCCAGGTACCAGCCGCCGATCTCGGGGTTGGGGCCGAAGTACTCCACGTCCATGGTGTTGTGCTGGCAGCCCTCCATGACGCCGTCGCGGTCGGCGTCCCAGCCGCCCTCGATCCAGCAGAACTCCAGCGCGCGGCGGGCGCCGGGCCAGACGCGCCGCAGGAAGTCGTCGTCACCGCTGAGCTGCCAGTCGCGGTAGAGCTTGACCAGGCAGCCGAGCTGGCCGTCGGCGGCGGCCAGACCCCAGTCGGACGAGCGCCCACGGGGGAGCGCCGCGCGGAACTCCATGTGGCCGTCGCTGCCGGTGGATTCGTTGAACTCGACCTCGCGCATAACGCGGGCCAGGTCGCCGAAGAGAAAGCCCGTGGCGTGCTCGTAGTTCCAGACGTGCGTGCAGGTGCCGAAGCCCGCGCCCGCGTCGTCGAAGCAGCCCTCGAAGCCGTAGAGGCCGCCATCGGCGCTGCGAAAGGCGGTCTGCGAGCGCAGGGTGCTGAGGTTGAACAGCGCGGCTTCCTTGATCGCGTCAGGGATGTCGGCGTCACAAAAGGCGCGCACGAACCGGACGGTGTCTCGCTCGAGGTCGGGCAGGCGGGCGGCGGCGTCCTCGGCGGCGGCCCAGGCGTCGGGGACGCGGGTGGCGTAGTGATTCCCGACCCAGTCGGCGCGGTCGTCGCCGGTGCGCATGACGTCCCAGGTGAGACGGTTGGGGAAGTGCCAGGCGAGCAGGAAGGTGACGGCGCGCTCTTCGCCCGGACCCAGGTCCACGGCGGCGGCAAGAGAGGCCGTGGGTGAATCGGCGGCGCCGGGCGGACGGTCGACCAGCCGCCCGTCCGCGCTGAAATCGTCCCAGAAGTCGAGCAGCGCGTCGCCCCAGGGAACGTCGTACCAAGCCGTGCGCGCGGTGACCGTGTGATCGGGGGCGTCGAGGACCGTGAGGGCCAGGATCCCCCCCTGCTCGGCGTCGGCGGGAACGCCGTCGGAGCGCATATCGAGCCCGCGGAGGCCATTGCCCAGGCGCCAACGGTTGACGTTGCGCTTCGGCTCGCCGTGCTTGCCGTCTGTGCCGATGAAGTTGGCCAAGGCGGCGCAGACCGAGACTCGAACGGGAACGTTTGACGGGTTGGCGGCCACCCAGCGCAGGACGGCCACGGGCAGGCCGCTGTCGTCGGCGCGGCCGGGGATCAGCGGGTTGAAGGCTTCGAGGCGGAGGTCAACGGGAATGTCCGGATCCTGCAGGCACACCTGCGCCAGCGGATAGGCGGCGTGGAACGATGCGTCGGCGAAGCGCGGCAGGCCGTGGTGGGGGACAGGGGAGCCGAGCGTCCCCTCGTAGTCGACCGGGTCGAGGTCGCGCTCCAGCAGCCGCGTGACGGGTTGCCGGTCCTGGGCTTGCACACGGACGGCGAAGAAGGCGCGGGGCTCGGTCATGTTGCGCGTGATGGGCACGTTGGGGACGAAGCCCTTGGCGGGTCGGTTGACGATTTCCCAGTCGCGCAGATCGCCGCGTCCGCCTAGCGAGACGGTACCCGTGCCGATGCCGCCAATAGGCATGGCCACGCGCCGCAAGCGGGCGCCGCGATAGCTGCGCAGCACGGGCCAGGCGGGGTTGAGGTCCGGTCCGTTCTGGGGCATGTAGGAATCGTGCCTTACGTGCGCGGGCGCGTCAGCATCGGCATCGGGCACGCGCGGCATGCGTTACGTCGCGGGCCATGGGTATGGACGACCAGGGGAAGGATCGAACAGCTTCGCCAACCCGTTGTGGTTCGACTGGCTCACCACGAACGGGTTGGCGAAGCGTATTGGCTGTGGTCGATGGGGAAGCGCTGTTCATGAGTGCGTGGCGCATGGGCGCCGCGGCGCGTTCTATTTGGGGAAAGAGCTGCCAGGGCGCTGGAGTTCACAAAGGAGAAGCAAGCGATGCCCAAGCCCACCAAGAAGCTCAAGCTGCCGCATCCAGAGCTCACAGAGCTGATCGCAGCCCTCAAGGCCAACGTGACCCGTGTGGATTCGTGCGAGGTGGATCGGACCGAGGTCCGCTATTTCATCTGCGATCCGTGGCCCGAGTGGGCGGATCTCGCCATGTACGACGAGGACGGCAACATCTACCTCCCCGAGAGTTTCGTGAACGCCGAGCCGGAATTCGCCTACCTGGTGGTGCTGCATGAGCACGTCGAGATCGCGCACAAGCTGGCGGGGCGATCCCACGCCTACGCCCATCGCCGGGCCTACCTGGCGGAGCTGCTGTCGGCGAAGGAGACGTTTACCGGGCCCGGTGAGCTGCGGCAGTTCCTCAAGCGGAGAATCGGGGGATACCCCGACTGGAAGGTGCCCAACAAGGCTGAGGTCGAGGAGCGGCTCTACGAGCTGCTGCAGGCCCCGAGGCCTTTGCGGGGCCGGCTCATCGAGGTGATGAGGAAGGCGAGGCTGTAGGGCGGGCGCGGGTACCGCGTTGGCGCACCATATCGGTGGCAGCTTGCCGTTGTGGTGCGACTGGCTCACCACGAACGGGTGGGCGGCATGGTTGTGCGCGGGCGAGTTTGAAACTCGCCCCTACCGGCGGACGCTGGCTCGGCCCGATGGTCTATGGTCGTCTGATTCGGGCGAAGCGCGGACGATTGCAGAGGAGCCACGCATGAGCGGCGTTTACATCGCGCTGCTGCGGGCCATCAACGTCGGCGGCACCAAGAAGCTGCTGATGGCGGAGCTGCGGGCGATGTTCGAGGCGGCGGGTTGCGCGGACGTGCGCACGTATATCCAAAGCGGGAATGTGGTGTTCCGGGCGGAGCCGGCGCTGGCGGCGCGTATTCCAGAGCTCATTGAAGCGGAGATTGCCGCCACCAAGGGATTCCAGGTTCCCGTCGTGACGCGGTCGGCGGCGGAATTGGGCGCGGTGGTGGACGGCAATCCGTTTCTGGCGGCGGGGGCGGACCCGGCGAAGCTTCACGTGGGGTTCCTGGCGGAGGAACCCAGTGCGGCAAGGATCGCCGAGCTCGGTCCGGACCGCTCCCCGCAGGACGCCTTCGAGGTGAGGGGACGCGATGTCTATTTGCACTTCCCGAACGGCACGGCGCGGTCGAAGCTGACGGTCGACTACTTCGACCGGACGTTGGGCACGACGATCACCATTCGCAACTGGCGAACGGTCGGGAAGCTGCTCGAGATGGTCGGCGGCGACTAAGGCAGCGAAACGCCGGTGCGCGGACCGACGCCCGGAGTGGCTGGATTCCGGCTTCCGCCGGGATGACGAACAAAGCGGCTGCTCGGTGAGACCCCCAAACCGCGGGACTCCAGAAGTCAACAGCGCCGGATTTGTGCTGCGGGAACGGTGCGGCGTAAGGTGCGGCAATCACCGTGGCGCCGGGCCTGCCGCGCGAGTGGGGCGTGAGCGGCCGCGGTCCTTGCTGAGGGCGAGGTGCCTATGACCGACCGCATCGCCGACCGCGGGTTGGTCAACGACCCGGTCTACATCACCGACCTGAGCGCCGTGGAGCCGGCGGACGCCGTGGGCCCGGTGCCGGCATTCCATCGCTGGCGCGCGATGTCGTACACCGCCGGCGATTTGAGCGGCCAGATGCTGCTGGCGGGTCCCGAGACGGCCGCGCCGGACGTGACGCTGGACCTGAACGCGAGCGGTTGGCACGCGATCACGCTGGGTGTGATGCCGCCGCCGGGTTACGAAGGCGCCCCATCGAAAGTGCTGGCGCGCCTGAGCGGCGATGCGACGCCGACGATGCTCACGGCGCAGCCGGCGCATCCCGAGATCGGGCACGACCTGCAACTCGTCGAGCTGTACTGGCGCACGGCCGATTTGACCGGCCAACAACTGGTGCTGGGGCAGCCGCAGTGGCAGACGGCGCCGGTGGATGCGGTGGGCGCCTGGCGGTCGGAGATCGTGCGTATTGCTTATGTCAAGCTGGTGCCACTGTCCGACGCCGAGGCCGCCGAGGCGCAAACCGAGCGCCAGCGCACTGACACCCGCACACTCTTCGCCCACCAGGACGCGCACGGACCGCACTACCTGTGGCGGTTGACGGATGCCGAGGGCATCCGGCGCGAGATCGAGCCCTATCGCCACACGGACTTCTCCCGCATGTATTGGGAGGCCGGCGAAGGCGACATCAGCTATTACTTCAGCAAATTCGCGCGCTGGTGCACGTTCGACGAGGCCGAGGACTTTGCGCGCGTGGGGGACCGGCTGCACGCCGAGAGCTGGCGGGAGTATCGCGAGCTGGGCGAGGACCCGCTCGATATCGCCATCGAGCACTGTCACGACGTCGGGTTGGAGATTCACGCATCCTACCGGGTCGCCGGATTCCTGTACCCGCCGCCGATGGACCACTTCAACGTGGGCGACTCGTTCGCCGCGGCGCATCCGGAATGGCGCGGGGTGGATCGCAACCGCCAGACGACGCCGCGCATCGCCTACTCCTACCCCGAGGTGCGGGCCTACATAGTTTCGCTGCTGCGCGAGATGGCCGAGCGGCCCATCGACGGGGTGTGCCTGCTCTACAACCGGCGCCTGCCGCTGGTGGAGTACGAGCCGCCGGTGGTGGCGGCCTTCCAGGAGGAATACGGCCTCGATCCGCACGCGCTGCCGGCGGACGACGAGCGCTGGCTGCGGTTCCGCGCGCGCGAGCTCACCCAGTTCATGCGCGAGGTGCGGCAGGCGATGGATGAGATGGGCGCGGTGCACGGCAAGCGACTTGGCGTCTCGGCCGTGGTGGTGAGCAGCGAGCAGGAGAACCTGCAGAACGCGATCGACCTGGGAGCCTGGGTCGAGGAGGGCATCGTCGACACGCTGATTCCGTTCACCTCGGTGCCGATGGGTGAGTCGCGCGAGGAGTCCTGGGAGGATCCGGCGGATCTGGCGTATTTCGTAGACCTGGTGCGCGGGACGGACTGCGTGCTGGCGCCGGGGATGTTGCCGCGCCACCGCCCGCCCGAGGACGTGCGCCGCCAGGCGGCGGGCATCTACGGCGCGGGCGCCGATCACCTGTTCTTCTGGGACTCGGCGGGCGGCTCCGGCCGCGCGAATTTCGGCGCGATGTGGAACGCGCTGCGGCGGCTGGGGCACCGGGACGAGATCGAGGCCTGGCGCGCGGCGGGCGAGCCTTCCCTGCAACCCACCGCGCAAAACGTGGACGTGCTGGACGACTGGGACCTGTCCTACACGACGCCGGGATGATGGTGGCTGTTGGCCGTGTGCCGAATCACCCTCACCCCGGCCCTCTCCCGTCGAGGGAGAGGGGGGCGGATGACCCTCACCTCAGCCCTCTCCCTTCCAGGGAGAGGGAGTCGGGCGGCAATCGAGTGAAGAGGAGGCAATGAGCATGACGGCAGCGGCGACCGATCTCTTTGCCGACGGCTGGCTCAGCAGCCCGCCGCAGTACCGCGCGGACCTGGACCGCTGCGAGCCGGCCTCGGCGCTGAGCGCCACGGGCAAGCGGGGGCACTGGCGAACCATGTCGTTCGAGACGGACGACGTGGCGGGCACCATGATCGCGGCGGGGCCGGAGACCGCCGCGCCGGTGGTGAGCTTTCCGCTGCGCGCCAGCGGCTGGCACGCGGTGTCGGTGGGCATCGTGCCGAACTTCAAGTGCACCGACGACACCGCCACGGTGGCCGTTCCGGTCAAGCTCAGCAGCGACGACACCTATTCCCTGCTGACGCTGGACCTTTCCTCGAAGCAATCCCGGCTGCTGCCGGATTGGCATGGCGGCGGAGTGGCCGAGATGTTCTGGAAGATCGCCGACCTCACGGACATGAGCCTCGATATCTGCCAGCTGGTCCGGCGGGTGGCGCCGGGGGACGCGCCGGGGTCATTCAGCGGGCCGGCGGCGCGCGTGGCCTACGTGAAGCTGGTGCCGCTGACCGACGACGAACTCGAGATCTGGCAGGCGGACCTGGCCCGCACCGATACGCGGCGGCTGTTCGCGCACAACGACTCGCACGGGCCGCACTACCTGTTCCGGCTCACCACCGAGGAAGAGGTGCGGCGCGAGATCGAGCCCTACCGCGACACCGACGTCT
The DNA here is from genome assembly GCA_026706485.1 of Chloroflexota bacterium. NCBI lineage: Bacteria > Bacillati > Chloroflexota > Chloroflexota bacterium. The sequence continues at coordinate 63,646 of JAPOYR010000007.1, forward strand.
CCCGCATCTACTGGGAGGCCGGCGGCGGCGACCGCACGCGGTTTTTCAGCCGCGTCGCCCGCGCCGAAATCATGGAAGGGCAGGAGGACTTCGGGCGGCGCGGCGATCGCATGCACGCCGAAAGCTGGCGGGACTTTCAACGGCAGGGCGTGGACCCCTTCGACGTGGCGCTGGCGCACACGCACGCGCTGGGCATGGAATTCCACGCCTGCTACCGCGTGGCGGGGTTCAAATACCCGCCGCCGCTGGACGGCGCGAGCCTGGGCGAGGTCTTCTTCGACCGGCATCCCGAATGCCGCGGCGAGGACCGGGCGGGCAACCGCACGCCGCGCATGGCCTACAGCTATCCCGCGGTGCGGGAGTTTGTCATCTCGCTGCTGCGGGAGATCGTGGAGCGGCCCGTGGATGGCGTGTGCCTGCTGTTCAACCGGCGCATGCCGCTGGTGGAGTACGAGCCGCCGGTAGTGGAGGGCTTCCAGCAGGAATACGGACTCGACCCGCGCGAGCTGGCGGCGGACGACCCGCGCTGGCTGGCCTACCGCGCGCGCACGCTGACGGGCTTCATGCGCGAGGTGCGCGCGGCGATGAACGAGGCGGGCGCGGCGCGGGGGTCGCGCATCGACGTGGGCGCGGTGGTCGCAGCCACCGAGCAGGAGAACCTGCAGGACGGCATCGACCTGCGCGCGTGGCTAAACGAAGGCCTGATCGACACGCTGATCCCCTATAGCTCCGAGCCGGTCTACGACAGCCACCACCCGTCCTGGACGGACCCGTCGCAGCTGGCGTTTTTCGTGGACCTCGTGGATGGGACCGACTGCGTGCTGGCGCCGAATCTGATGCCGCGACACCAGTCGCCGGAAGACTTTCGCCGCCGGGCGTCGACGGTCTACGAGGCCGGCGCGGGGCACATGTTCTTCTGGGACGCCGCGGGCGGCTGCGGCCGGGCCAACCACCAGCCCATGTGGAGCGGCTTGAAACGCCTGGGCCACCAGGACGAGATAGCCGCCTGGCAAGCCGCCGGCGAGCCCGACCTGCCGCGCACCATCAAGCCCCTGCGCAAGTGGGACGGGTGGGACTTCGCCTACGAGACGCCGGGGTAAGACCGGAGCGCCGGAATTCTGGCCAGCGATGTCGCCGAGTCATCCCCGAAGCGCACACCTAACGGACTCGGAAGCCCTCCAAGTGCGCCACGGCTGACAAGCGCGTGTCACTGCTGACGAATTCGAGACTGGCGGTGTCTTCGGCCGCCGCGCTGAGCGCCGCGGCCAATTGCAGGGCATCGGCGCCACGCAGAGGGTGAATCCGAAGCAGGCGCAATGCCCGTCGCCGCACCTGCTCCAGCGGTCGGATCTCCAGCCACGCGGCGGCCAGCTGTTCAAGTCGCGTCAGCGCCTGGTGTAGGTCGTGCTGGTCGAGACCTCCCTCCCGTTGGAGGCGGTTTAGCGCCGACGCGCACTCGATCCAGCTGCCCCACCACGTCACGATGCGGGGGTCCTGTCGCAGCAGCGTCCGCCGCGCCGCGCTGGTCGGTTCTTCGACCAGGAGTGCAACCAGCGCGGACGAGTCCCAATACCTCAGCGACTCTCGTCCCGCTCCGTCGCGACTGTGCCGCTCGCGCTGAAACCCTCGCCAAGGCGCGGCGCGGGCTCGGCCAGGAAACGCTCGGCGTCAAATACGGCCCGCGGCGGGTCGGCAACCTGCCGCTGCACCAGCTCCTCCGCCGCCGCATCCAGCCCAATTCCCAACGCCTGGTACGGCTCAATCCGCGCCACGGGCGCCCCGTGGTGCGTAATGAGCACCGATTCCCCGCGGCGAACCTCGTTGAGGAGCACGCTGAGGCCGTTCTTGGCTTCGCTCACACTGGCGCGTTTCATCAAGCTAGTCTAGCCAGATTATTTCAACTAATCCAGCGCGAATCCTCGCCGCACGGCGAAGGTCGGACGTCTGAGACTCTTCACCCCGTTCGTCGTGAGCCTGTCGAGCCACGCCCCTCGACAAGCTCAGGGCCTGCCCCGTGCTTGATACGGGGGCGAACGGAGCGTAAGCAGTATTCGGCGTTTCCCGGAGTGCCGGCCGGCCGGCGGCCGCGAGGGTTTGATGGGCGGTGTGCCCAATCGCCTGCCCCTGAGATTCCTCGCTGCGCTCGGAATGACAGATACGGCGCTCGGAATGACGGACGCACTCGGGATGACGGAGGGGACCCGGGATCGGGGATTACCGCCAGGAGAGCTCCCGCCTTTCGGTGACGGTGGACTCGTCGATGTCGAGGCCGAGGCCTGGGGCGTTGGTGGGGGCGATGCGGCCGTTGATGGGTTGGGTCTTGTGCTGCAGGTGCAGCTGGCGGATGTCGTTCCACTTGATGAGGTATTCGACGTAGGGACAGAGGGTGGGCGGCAGCGCGGCGCTGATGTGGACGTTGACCGGCACGCTGGATCCGTGGAAGACGATCGGGACGTCGTAGACCGAGCAGATGGTGGCCATCTTCATGGTCTCGCTGATGCCGCCGCACCACATGGTGTCGGGCTGGAAGACGTCGACGGCGCCGGCGCGCATGTAGTCGCGGGTGCCCCAGCGGGTGTATTCGTGCTCGCCGCCGGCGATAGGGACCGGTGAGGCGGCGCGGATGCGGGCGTAGGCCGGGATGTCGTCGGGCTTGACCGGCTCCTCGATCCAGCGGGGGCGGTACTCGGCCATGCGGTGGGCCATGTCGATGGCGTAGCGCGCGTTCCAGCTATTCCAGGCGTCGAGCATCACCTCGACGTCGTCGCCCACGGCCTCGCGCACGGTTCGCGCCAGATCCACGTTGGCGCGGGCGCCCGGCTCGCCGTCGTCCGGCCCGTGGCGGAAGAACCACTTGGTGGCGGAAAAGCCGGCGTCAACGGCCTCACGCGCGCGGGCGGTGACGCGGTCGGGCTCCAGCGAATAGCCCAGCATGCTGGCGTAGGCCGGGATGCTGTCGCGCACCGGGCCGCCCAGCAGCCGGTAGACCGGCTGGCCGAGCCACTTGCCCTTGAGATCCCACAGCGCCACGTCGAGCGCGCTGATGGCGAACATGGGCTGGCCCTTGCGGGCGTGGATGAGCTGGCGGTAGAGCTTGTCCCAGATGCGCTCGATGGCCAGCGGGTCCTCACCGACGACGAGCGGTGCGACATCGGTGTCGATGACGAAGGCCGTTTGCCGGTCGATGGTTCCCGCCAGGCCGCTGACGCCCTCGTCGGTCTCGACCGACACAAAGATGGACGAAATCGGGTATGCGCCGCGCGCGTTGCGCTGCTGCCCGACCCCGCCGCTGGCGATGGGGTAGCCGCGCTCGTGCTTGTGCTCGGGATAGACGTCGATGGGGCGGACGACGCGCTCTTCCCACAGCTCGCCGTCGTAGTCGAGCTCGCCGTGAAGCTCGAAGAGCCGCACGCGGGTGATGCGCATGGCGGGGTCCAGGTGAGGCCCGGGGCCGCGGGTGGGGTCCAGTCTATAGCGGGGCGGGAGGTGGCCGGTTGGCGCGGAGGTCTTGGAGGGGTGGATTCCCGCCTCCGCGGGAATGACTGTGGGGGAACGCCGCCGGTACGCCACGGGCGTTGTGCCCGTTTACCTGACCCTTAGATTCCTCGCTGCGCTCGGAATGACATTACAGGCGCACCGATTGCCGTGAGGGTAGGTGCCGTATCCTTGCCGCATGAAATCTCTGGTCGCCCTGGTTGCTCTCGCGCTGGTCGGCAGCTTGCTATTGGCGTGCGGCGAGGAGGGTCCGCCGGAAGGCGCGGAGATTGCGCCGGACTTCACCGTGCAGGACGCGCACGGGAACGCGGTGACGCTGTCCGGCCTTGTCGAGGACGGTCAGGGCGTCATCCTGGTGTTCTATCGGGGCTTCTTCTGAGGGATCTGCCGCGCGCAGCTCGTGGAGCTGCAGGGAGCCCTTCCCCTCTTCGCCGAGGTGGGGTACCGACCGGTCGCCATCAGCACGGACGATGTCGAGGGAGCCGCGGATATGGCCCAGTACACGCGCGCGGAATATCCGATCCTGGCGGATCCGGATCACGTGGTGGCCGAGAGCTTCGGCGTCTTCGACCTGCTGGGCGACGGCGTGTCCGCGCCGGCGGTGCTGCTGATTGGGAAGTGGCGGGTGGTGCACTGGCGTCAGGTAGGCGAGGGCATCGGCGATCGGCCGTCGATCAGCACGATCCTGGACGCGATTCTCGAGGTGGAGGGGACGCCGGGCGGGAACTGAGGCGCGAGCGAAGGCGGGCCGTGCGTTGGTGCTGCCCATCCGTGCGGCCGCGGATGAACGTCTGAGATTCCTCGCTGCGCTCGGAATGACAGATACGAGCCCAGCAGGATTGAGGAGCACGAACTTGCGCCGGCAGCGCTGGGTGGTAAGTAACCGTTGCTACATCTCAAGGCCGGTCCGTGCGGTACCGTTCCGCCTGGCTGCCCCCTGACACATTCACCGAGCACGCAACCTGATGTATGTGGTCCGCATCCTGCGCAACCTGACCCGCCGGAGATTCCGCACGGCGCTCACCGTGATTGGAATCACCATCGGCATATGGGTGCTGGTCGTGATGAGCTCGATGGCGAACCGGATCAACTTCATCGTGGACGGTGGTTCGACTTACTACCAGGACAAGATCATCGTCAGCGACGCTACGAATCCCGCGTTTGGCCTGGGGTCCACCCCGATGCCGCTCAGCGTGGCCGACCAGATTGCCAACGTCCCCGGGGCGGCGGTCGTGGTCCCCGAAGTCCAGCTGCTGCTCGATCCGAATGAGGCGGGGGGCGGAGGATTCGGCCTGCCGGACTTCATCGTCGGCGCCGTGGCGGACGCCGATGAGGGGCGCGAGGCATTCGAGGTCCGGGCAGCCCAAGGCCGGCTGACGACACCGGATGACGAAGGCGCGAACGTCGTGGTCCTGGGCGCCGATCTTGCCCGCAAGTTTGGCAAGCGCGCCGGAGACTCCATCGAACTGCGCCAGGTGGAATTCGAGGTCATCGGCGTGCTCGAACCCACCCTGACCGCGCCGGACACCCTGGCGTACGTCCCGCTCCAGGCGGCCCAGGCGCTGCTCACCGCCGACGCGCCAATTCTGGCCACGACCGGTCTAGGGGCCGACCAGCTGATCTCTCAGGTGACGGTCTACCCAGAGGCGGGTGTGGACACGGAAGTCCTCGCCGACGCCATCGAGGCCAGCGTGGCGCAGGTGGGAACGTTGACGGGGGCGGACTTCGACCGAGAGATCACCTCGGCGACGGAGATCTTCAACGCCATCGTGGTCGGCATTGGCCTCATCAGCCTGGTCGTCGGCGGCCTTTCGGTAATCAACACCATGGCCATGAGCGTGGCCGAGCGGACGCGCGAGATCGGGATCAAGCGGGCGATCGGCGCCACGCGCGGCCGGATCATGCGCGAGATCGTGATCGAGGCCGCCAGCATCGGCTTGCTCGGGGGACTGCTGGGACTGGGGCTCGGCGCCGTCGTGGTGACCGTAGCGAACGAGCTTGGACGCGATTCGGGGAACATCCTGTTCCAGCTGACGGCGCCGACCGCGGTGGTGGCGCTGGCGTTCGCGACCGTGCTCGGGGCCGTGGCCGGGCTGCTGCCAGCCTGGAACGCCGCCCGGCTCGATCCGGTCCAGGCGCTCAGGTACGAGTAGGCGCGCATGGCATTCCTCGAAGCCCGCCACCTGCACAAGACCTATCGGCTCGGCCGCCAGAACCTCGTACACGCGCTGCGGGGCGCCGACATCGCCATCGAGGCCGGAGAGATGGTGGGGATCATGGGGCCCTCAGGCTGCGGCAAGAGCACCCTGATGCACATCCTCGGCCTGCTGCACTCCCCCGACGACTCGGACCCGCCGGCGAGCCTGGTAATCGGCGGCAACGACGTAGCCGACCTTTCGGACCGCGAGCGGACCAAGATGCGGGCGGAGCGGATGGGTTTCGTCTTCCAGGCGTTCAACCTGGTGCCCACGCTGACGGCCATCGAGAACGTGGCGCTCCCCGCTGAATACGCGGGCCGCCGCCGCTCCGAGGCCATGAGGGCGGCCGCGGAGGCCCTGGATTGGGTCGGGCTCGGGGATCGCGGCGACCACCGGCCCACGGAACTCTCGGGCGGTCAGCAGCAGCGCGCGGCCATCGCGAGGGCGCTGGTCACACAGCCCGACCTGATGCTCGCCGACGAGCCGACGGGCAACCTGGACTCCGAGAGCACAAACGAGGTCCTCGACCTGCTGCGCCGGTTCAACACCGAGCGTCAGCAGACCATCCTCATGGTCACGCACGACCCGCGCGTGGGCGAGGCGTGCGGACGCATCGTCGAGATGCTCGACGGCCAGATCACGAACGGTCAGGCGGAGTAGGCAAGCCGTTCAGTCTGGCGCAGGCTGCGCGCCGGCCAGACCCGCTCGACCGCTAAACTTGGACCGGGTCGGTAGCTCAGTTGGTAGAGCAGCGGACTTTTAATCCGAAGGTCGTGGGTTCGAGTCCCACCCGGCCCACCAGGTTTGAAAGGCTGCTCTTGAGGGTCTCAAGAGCCTCCGAAAATGGCCATTTGCCAACATTTCGCCAACATTTCTTCGGGAGACCCGGCTGCTTCAGGCAAGGTCTGAGCACTCTTTACGAGTCAACTAGGCTGTCCTCTTCCCAAAGAGACGCGACACTTGGCGTAGGTTTGGGCTGACGCCAGAGAGCGGTGCACGCTTTATCTCGTCGGGATCAAACGATGAGATGGAAGCGAGGCAGCGCTCATGACCCATGATGACGTGTTGTATCGGTTTCGGCTACGGCTTTTCGCGCTGGCCGAGGAATTGGGCAACGTCCGCGCCGCCTGCCGAATCCTGGGCGTGCATCCGTCGACCTACTACCGCTGGCGCAAGCCGGTGCGCCACATCGAGGCGGCGCAGCCGGGCGACCTGGTGCAACTGGACTGCTTCCACGTCTGCCTACTGGCAGGCTCCCGGGGACGCACCTGGCAGTACACCGCCATTGATGTCGCCACCAGCTACACCTGGGCCCCCTGCACAACACCCCGCGCAATCCCGCCGCCCGCCACACTGCGGCCCTAGCCCAGCAGGTCACGGCAGTCTTGGCCCGTCACAGCTGGTCGCTCCTGCGCGTCAGCGCCGACAGGCCAGCGGGTTCACCAGTGCCATCTTCCGGCAGGCCCTGGCCCACGCCGACGCGCGCCACACGCGGATCCGCGCAGGTCGGCCTCAGAGCAACGGCCGCGTCGAGCGCGTCCACCAGACCATCTGGGAGAAGTGCTACCACCCACCTTCGCCCGGGCCTTGATCCTCCGTTTCGCGGCCCTGCGCACCGATCTGGCCCAGTATCTTGCGTACTACAACCACGACCGCGCCCACACAGGGTGCCGCACTCAAGGTCGAGCTCCAGCCCAAGTCCTTGGAGCTGCCAAAATGTGGCCGCAAAGGCCGTCGAGATGAGCCCCACCCGTCGCTACATCTCGGGAAGAGGACATCCTAGGCGCTGATCCGGCCGGAAAATTCGGAGTCTTTCCATAGGAGAGTCTCCCGGCAAAGGGTTCACAGTACGCTCCCTTTTTGGCTGCGTCAGCTCCAACTCCACCGGCCAGTCAGTGCTGGGCGCTCCCGATGCCCCGGCTGGCGCCGAATAACGCAGCGACGGACGTGCTTGTTGTGCCCCAGGCCGCTCAAGTGCTCCGTGCCCTGTCGCCGGTCCGTCGTGAATACGATGAGGGCGGGACGAGATTGCACGAGTGCGCCAACCGGATCCTCGGCGTCGTTGAGCGATTTGGACTTCGCCCGGTCATCTCTCCCGAAACGCCCGCGCCCATCACGCCGGACGACCAGGGGGCAGTCTGCTTCCAAGTGGTGCTGCCGGCGGATGGCTGACTTGGCACTACGCACCGCGACCACGACAGCTCAACGGGAGAGTTCGCGACTAGGCTAAAGCGGTTCCCGAAGCCTATTGAGGCAGGACAGCGCACGGTGCCAGACCGCAACGCTCGGGCCCTCGCGACTAGGTGTAGACCGCTCGATCAGCCAGTGACTGAGAGTTCCCAATTCTCCAAGTCGACGATAGTGGGGTCCACGAGTCCTCCCTGCACACTGGACCAATCACGGAGAATCCGATATATTCGCCGTGGCGGGATAAAGAGCGCCGCGGTGAAGTTTACAAACGGTGGCGGAGCTTCCAACGGACCGCGGAACGTGCCCTTTGATCGCTGGTTCCGGTATCCCGCAGGGTTCTCCCCGACAGCTCTCGGAGCTGCGCTGCAGGCCGTGGCCGTGCGGCCCGGGGATCTACTGATTGATCCGTTCGTTGGCGCTGCAACGGGATGGAGAGCTGGGGTTGAGCAAGGATTCCGGTACGCCGGGATCGAGGCGCACCCGGAGATTGCCGAGTTGGCCAAGCTCAAGGTGCAGCCCTTCGCGAGGCCGGCGCGCATCGTTGACGACGCACAGCGCGTCGCTGGTGACATTGTCAAGGCGGACATCTCACGCGAGACGGATCTGGTGACTCGGAGCTTTGACGAGGACTCCTTGGGCGAACTGGTCAGCATCCGGGACCAATTGAAGGCTCATCCCCATAGAGCGACGACTCGGTATCTCAAGTGGTCCCTGCTAGGTGCCCTGCGGGACTGCGCAATGGTCCAAGTCCGTTGGCCCTACCAGCGCCCCGCGATCCGAAGGAAGCCACGGATCTCCAAGCCGGCGCGAGCGTTTCTTCGAAGGGCAGAGTGGATGGCGGCCGACCTGAGCGAGTCGTCCCCAGACTCAGGAGCAACCGTGTTGCGTGGGGACGCTCGGCGACTGAGCGACTGGGGTCGGGTCCTCGGAGATGAACCCGCAGACGCAGTCGTGACATCGCCCCCTTACCTCAACAACTTTGACTACGCAGATGCAACCCGGCTTGAGCTCTACTTTTGGGGGGTAGCTCGCACTTGGTCCGAGATGGTTGAGCGGGTCAGAGCCGGAATGCTCACAGCATCGACTCAGCAGGCCCGCAGTGCGGCGGCGTCTAAGTCGATGGCTCGGGTTGCTGCCATAGCACCGCACACTGCATTGGTCCTCGGGTCACTCACAAATCGGCTACAGGCGGAACGCAAGCGGCGAGCCAGAGGCAAGGAGTATGATCGAGTGATCGGGCCGTACTTTGAAGGTATGAGCCACGTGCTCGTGAACATGCGCAAGTGCCTACGGCCCGGAGCACGCATCGCCCTCGTGGTTGGTGACAGTGCACCTTATGGCGTGTATGTCGACACGCCTGAGTTGCTAGCGCAGCTTGCCCAAGAGCTCGACCTGAAGCTCGTGGACGTGAGTACCATCCGGCTCCGGGGCGCCAGATGGGCCAATAATGGTGTTCGGCACCACCATGCGTTGACCGAGCGGCTAGTCGTGCTGTGTAGCCCAGGCAACTGAGAGCTGCTCGAAGAACCTATCGGCAGTCAGGGTGATGCATCTTTCCCAAAACGTCTGCTTTTCTTGACCAAATTGCCGGTGCAATCCGGACCAAGCGAGAGCGTTCGGATCCTCGAAGGGACCAACCCAGTATTCGTCGGCACGATCGGCGACGACCCGGGATTGGAGAACGCTCCAAATGTCCGGGTCGCGCATGCTGTATCCGACGTAGACCCATGGCACCTTGCTGTTAGTCTCGAGGATGGCACGAATGCAGTCCTCCTTTTCCGTGGATAGCCCCTGAGCGGTCTGGTCCACCGTGGCGATTATCGTCTCTCTCGACCCAATCGAACCATGGAGCTTCAAGAAGGGTACGGGATTGTCGGGTTCAGCGAGGTACGTAGGCAGGTAGTCTCGGCCGTTCCTGAACTCTTGCTCCGTGACCATCGTGTGTACGCCGCCATCGCCAACCTCTACGAGGGTGTCGAAATTCACGGTAATCACGACGGTCCTCGGAATGACCTTTATGACGTTGTGCAAGCCAGAGACGGCAGGACCTCGGTTCTTCAACGCAATTTCGTTCATCTTCTCAAAATCACTCAGTGTCCGACTATCGTCGGCACCGCTCCTCCAGATCTCCTCACGGAGCACTCGCTCAAGTGTGAGCCGACGGTGGAATTCGTCCGATTGCATCTGATGCTCGACTTCGAGCAGGCGCTCGTTGGCTCGGAGGTACTCGAAGAACGCCGGAGCGAGTTCGCCGAACCCTGCCTCTGGCATTGCAAGAAAACCTCTGAGTGCATCGTCGCGAAGGGTATTCCCAAGCGGGAGCCCCGACGAACTTGAGAACCCAGCCCCGAGGAACAGGACGAGGCCGCTGCTGGCGGCCTGCTCCGCGATATAGCGGATTTCTGCAAGGTCAACGCGCCAAGGCTTCCGGCGCGTCATTCCCGACGACCTAACGAAGAACCGAACGGTAGGCTCGGAGTCTAGGTGGTGATCCGGCGTGTCCTCGCCGGACCGCTCGATGAGCAAGATTAGGCGCTTGACCGCCCAGAACCGCGTCCCATCGATGCTGCCGAAGAGGCGCCAGATGGCTTCGGCCCACTCGTCGTCCAATACAGCCTCGTTGTAGGCAATGAACGCAAGACTGCTCGTCTGCAGTTCTTCTGAGAACAGGGCAGTAGCGAGCCCAGAAACTTCTCGCTCGGATCTGCTCGCGAGCTCAGTCCGGTCGTCGATGCTCGCGTGCACGATGCTCTCGTCGGCCCGGATATTGACTCGGGACTCTGCGCCTCCGGAACGCGGAACCCGCAAGTACCCCTCGATGCGGGTCTTCAGAGTGTGATCGAATCCTCCACGGACCCCACGCTCGACATCAGAGGCGACAATTAGCGAAGCACCGACAGAGTGCGCGGCGGCCCGCACGAGGTCGCTGTGTCCGGCAAAATCATCGACTACTATGGGCAAGACAGATGTGTTGCTATCGTCCTCATCTGGATCCTCCAGCAACTCGGATAGCAAGCGCAGCACATCACGGGTCTGCAAGCGCGCGCTCCAACTGCTCGCGTAGTCTTGCTGTTTCTACACGGCTCTCGTGCGTGACGCCCAGCGATGCGAGGGTCGGCCTCTCTTCTCGGTAGGCTAAGACGAGGTTGTCGAACGCAGTCATGACGTGCCGGGTCTCGGGGGAGCGCTGACTACGCCGGAGCTCGCTGGCAACGCGCTCGATAACGGCGTCCCGGTGATTGTCGTCCACGTAAATCTCGTGGGGAGTCGGACCCATGATCTGACCGAGGCGTCGCCGTGCCTCCGTCACCGCGTATCCGGAGTAGAGCGAGAAATGACTCGGATTCCGAGCACGCGAACTGAGAGTGTCAGCAAATGCCGAAATGGCCTTCGCGACGGTGTGATCCAGTCGGTTCAGTTCATCGCTATCGCTCGGTCTCCGGATGGCCGTTGCAGAAGAAGTTGATCCGTTAACCAGAAGAAACAGCAGGAGTGCAATCGATGGTAGTCGAAGCCCCTCTGCCTGGCCCTCCAGGAGACCTACTGCGTCCTCAAGCCGCCTCACTCCTACTTCCCTGTAGCCTTGGTGGGTCAGGCTCACCAAGGCAAAGGCATCGATTGGATCGAGACCAATTGGATCTTCGTCAGACTCTTGCAGTACGCGGCGTAGCAGAGCGTATACGGCCCGACCTTCAGGCGTGACGAGAGTGGACGGGCCAGCCTGGATTATGAGCGGAGGATCTAGGAAACGAGAACGGACCCTCGGCGCTGCCGGCAGGGAAGTCAGGGCATCGCGAAGGCGAGCGCCAGATGTTCTGGGATTAAAGAGCTTGGAGAACAAGAGTTTGAGATCATCATCGAGACTGCTAGTCGGCTCACCCGTTTGCACGATCCATAGCTGGCCAAGACTGTTGACGAGATTCTGACCATCCTGTCTCCGAAGGACGAATGGCACGCCGAAGATGTCCGACGGATCGCGCACCCTGCTCACGGGCCCGCGTCCCTGGCGAAGTAGTCTTCGGCCGTGAACAGTTCACCATTGAGGGTGGCAGGTGGACTCGCCTGTGAAGGCAGGATCACGACGACTTGAGCTGCCAGACCTTCTTTCAGGAGTCGCTGGTCTAGGAAATGCCAGAGACGGCTCCTCCTACTCTGCTCAACGAACGCACCAAACTCATCAAGGACGAATACGCGGTAGTGAGCCGCGGACGTACCATGGCTCAGGATCGCAGCCAACATGTATGCGAACGCTCGCTCCCCGCTCGAAAACGCCTCGATCGGTCGTCGCCTCTGTTCACCAGTCTTCGTGCGCCAGGACACGAACCCATTCACCAGGTCAAATCGCTGAAAGTCACCCCCATCGAAGATGGCCTCACGGATGTCTTGGTTGGAGAGATAGTCGGCCATCTGTCCCTCGTACCACTTAACTAGGCTCTCGGCGTATCGAGCCCGGCTGGGGTAGCCGCGTACGACGATCGAGCGTTTGATGTCGTCTAGAGCCGCCTCAACAGCGGCGACTTGATTCAGTGAAGCGTCAACGTCCGACTGGACGCGTCGCGCCGCATCCGCTAGACGCACCAATCGTCGAAGCGCGTCCGTGCGGTCTGCCTTGAGTGTCGGGATGGTGCCAGCAGGGACACTTTCCCTGAGCCATTGATAGTCGGCGCCCCGTGCGATGAGGCGCAGGGCGCGGACGAGCTGGTCCTCTAGTTCACGGCGTAGTGCCTTCTTCAGCGAGAGCTCGTCGCGGAGACGTTGCTGTTCGGCGACTCGGTCCTGACGGAGCGCGACGGTATCGTTCAGGGCCTCTTGGGCTCCGGAAGCTGCGATCTCCAAGCGTTGCTCCAAGTCCGCCACCTTACTGTCCAAGGTTGATGCGCCCCCACTCCTATTGAGCAAATCAAGATGTACTCGCAGCTCCGCTTCACGCTGGATCTCGCTGGTAATTTGCAGCTCTACCGCGCGCAGCCGCTCGGACATCTCTGAATACTTATCCCCTGATGAGCCTCGAATCTGGTCTTCCTTTGCCTCGATCTCACGCTCCACTTCAAGCAACAGGGTTGCTTTCCGGTCCGCGTCTCGAAGCGCTTCGCAAACGTTCGAAAGCACTCTGATACGAGATTCTGACGTTGCTATCTGCTCATCGATCCTCGCGAGCTGTTCATATGATACGTCTCTCTCCAACTCGTCACTTCTCGCATCGAGTCCGGCGCGTAGGTCCGAGGTTGTCACCCTTACGTTGGTGTCGACTACCGCAAGAATCTCGTCGTCAAGGCTTGATCCCTCGACAACAGCGAGGGGTGCTCGTGCATCGCCGATCAGATCAAGCATGTCCGGAAGGGATGCTAGGGCAGCTCGGTCTCTGCGAAGTTTGTTCCGCCCAACAAGCGCCCGTTGGTACATCGAGCTTACTGTGCCGGCTGTGGCACCAACTGCCTGCATGGCCTGTTGAGCTCTCCAATGCGTGCGCGCGGCCCGGCTACGTCGCCCGTCACGCTGACTCTGCAACTCCTCCAGTTCGCGCTGGAGCTGCTGTAGGGCGGCGTGATTTGGAACTAACCCCCGAAGCTCTTCTGCCAGCTCTTCTTTCGCTTCGGTCAGCTTCCTTACTCTCGACTTGGCCGCATCAAGCTTTACTCGAATCTCCGGTCCAAGCCGTGCCTGCTGCTGCCGAAGCTCAGACAGCGTAATCAATTCCTCAAGATCGAGTCTACGACCTGATGCCTTTTCGACCTTGGAATCAATGTCGATTAGTTCCTTCGTGGTGATTTGGACAGCATCGTCAGCAGCCTCAAAGTCAGATTCTGAGAGTCGATCAATGTCAATGATCAGTGGCGTTAGGATTGACTCTGCGTCTTTAGCTATGTTTTCCAACCACTGTCTGGAGCGAGCTGCAAGGGCATAGTCGTCGCCAATCAGATTGCTTAGCTGTGAGACAACGGTTTCGTCACCTCCGATCCGAACTAAGTCGAAGAGTTCGCGTAAGGCCTGGTGGTCACGCTGATTCCCATCTATGAAAACGGATCCCAGATCTTCGGTCAGGGGAATTGGATCAGCTGGCCACTTGTCGGGTGTGAGCTCGATGCGGATGGATTCAATCTTAGCTGTGGAGGGGAATTCACTAATGACAATGGTGGTCGGGCCTAGATTCTCCTTCAGCGCCACCCAGGCGTCTAGATCGCTCCGGAACGGCTGTCTCCCGGCGACAAGCTCGAGGAGTCGCACGGCAACGGTCTTACCGATCCCGTTCCTCCCCTCAAGCCAACATCGATCAATGTTCGGGATGGTGGGAATAACCCTCAGACCACCACGAGTCTCCGCGTCAATCGAGAAGTGCATCGGCTATCATCCGCCCTACAAGGATCCGTAAGTCATCCCGCTTCGAGAGCAGCGACAGTGCGCGGTCTACTGGCGGGTGCTCGGCGGCGTCGAGTTCTTCTCTGGTCGCGCGATCCAACAGGTCGCGAATCCTCTCAAGTTCACTCTCGCGCAGATCCGCTGGCGTTGCCATATGCACCCAGTCTGTGGAGGCCCCGTCTGTAGCCGCAGTGTACGTGCATGGCAACGTGTCCTGTGTTCCTCCCGCGCACTGCCCGTGATGCCCGTTGCCGAGTGCGAGGTGTCAACGAACTCCCTGGCTGGCCAGCTGTGACCGCATCGATCCGCGCACGTTGGGCTACTCGCTCCGATAGCCTTATGTGGGTTACGAAAAGCCGTTCGTCCCTGCACGCGCGCTGCGCGTCCGAGCGACCCTTCCTTCGCGCAGGCGCGCGCTGTAGAGGCGAGCAGTGACAGGTCGACGCGGACGCCACGATCTCCTTGCGCGCGACGCGCAGGAAGCAGTGTGCCCCAATCTCGTCGTAGAACACCACAAGCAAGCGTTGGCCGCACTCCGTGGTCATCGGTGAGGCGCTGCGAGGCCTAGTAGCGGGAGAGGTGAGCGAGGCGGCATCGCCCCCCAAAGCCACCCCTGGCCACACAGTCTGGGAGGCGGTGTCGCCGAGGGCCTCTAGCCGCGCTGCCTGCGGGTCTCTGCGGGTATCAGCATCGACGACTGGGTGTCATGCGCCCAGAAGGGTCTGGAGTCTGCAGCTTCTGCCCGGACGCCGCTGACGGAACGGAATAGTGCGAGAGTCGCGAGCTAACCGGCCGTGGCTAATCCGCGCTCGTAGCCTCGCCGGGCAAACCTAGCGAGATTGGAACCCTCCGGCCAGTACTCGGAAAGCTGTGGGTCGCACGGCGGCCTATTGCTTGCAGTGATCAGGTGAGTCGAGTATGCGCAGAATCTTGAACCGTCGGTAGTAATCAGTCGCGGAGACTACGGGCGGCGCCTGCGACCGAAGGTCCGTGCTGATCAAGCAGTCGTGAGCGACGATGGTTGCCCATTAGCAGGGTGGCTCTTGCATGGCTCGGGGGAGTGTCGACTGGCTCGTGATTCGCCGATCGGTGGAAGGTGCACGGGGTATTCCAAATCGAGCGTGGTTACGCGTCCAAGACTTTGCCCACACGCTGCACGGCCTCCGACTGGATGCCGGGTGTGACGTGGGAGTAGGTATCGAGCGTCAGCGTAATGCTGGCGTGGCCCAATTGCTCCTGGACGACCCGCGGATGCACACCCTCACTGAGCATGATGCTGGCGTGGACATGCCGGAGATCCTTAGTGCGGAGCGACGGCAGGCCTGCCCGGTGGAGCACACGCTGGAAGCGGGCGAGCAGGACGCTGGGCTCGATAGGGCGACCGTCGGCTTGGGCAAAGACGAGATCGAGGTCGTCATAGCATGGACTGAGCTCCCGGCGGTGCTCCTCCTGGCCCTCGCGGTGCCTAGTTAGCTGTTCGACTACGGTGGCGTCGAGCGCAATCGTGCGCGTGCTGCGATGCGTCTTGGTCGGCGCGAAGACCAGCCCCTGCCCCTTGATGCGCTGCAGCGACTGCCGGATCCGCGCCCTGCCAGCTTCGAGGTCGAGGTCGCGCCAGCGCAGCGCCACGAGTTCGCCGGGGCGCACGCCCGTCGTTACGGCCAGGCGGATCGGCAGCTCCAGTTCGGTACCGCGGATCGCGGTCAGCGCGGCCCGGACGTCTTCAACGCTGGGGATGTCTGCGGGCTTCGGTCGTGAACGTGGCGGGCGAGCTGCCAGGGCCGGATTTCGCGCCAGCAATTGGAGTCGGACGGCATCGTTTAGGGCTTTTCGCACCACTTGGTGCACGTAGTCCGCCGTTCGGGTGAGGCCCTGCTGGCGCAGCTCGACTTGGAGTCCTTGCAGATGCAGGGGGCGTACATGGGTGAGCCTAAGGTGCCCCAGCCGGGGTTGAAGGAACCGCTCAACGTGATAGCGGTAGTCCTGATAGGTGCGCGGGGCGTTGTGGAGGCGGACGTGGGATTCGAGCCACTGCTCAAGGTATGTCCCGAGGGTGGCCGCGGTGGGTTCGACGAGCGCTCCGGACTGCACGTCCTCTTCCAATCGTGCAGCGACGCGCTCGGCCTGCCGCTTGGTGCCACGCACGGAGTGCCAGCGGCGCTTGCCGCCGCCGAGGTGGACGGATACCTCCCAGCGGCGGGGGCCGCGCTTGCGAATGTGAGCCATAGGTCATGCGTTCCATTTCTGGTCCTGGTGGCTGCTCAACCCGGGCTGCCCGGAATCGAGCAGCGCGTGAAGGTCTTCTTGCAGCGTGTGGCTGGGGATGCGGATCCAACGCCCGATGCGGATGTGGCGGATGAGGCCGGCGTGGCACATGCGGCGTACGCGCCCCTCGTTGAGTTGCCAAAGTTCGGCAACCTGCCGGACGGTGAGCATTCGCAGGGCGCGATTTGCAGTGACACTCCGACGGCGGGCTGGCGTCACCGCGGTGGGATCCACCCCACGGGGTGGCGACCGACGGGCGATGAACTCACCATGCGGCGCGGATCCGGCCACTGATGCCGTTCGCGCGAGCCTTGTGAACTTGACACGCTGGGCGTTGGTCGCAACCTGAGCACCGTCCCACCATCGGCGCAACCGCGCGGTTCGCCTAGGCAGGATTCCGTAAAGTCGGTGACCCGTCTGCTGCGTGACGGCCGTCGTTCAGCCGACGCGGAGATCGCCGAGGCCTGCGGTCGCGACCGGAGGTGAGATTGTGCGAGCACGGGTGATTGCTGCGGTGGGCTCTGCCCGATCCCGTGCCAGGCGGCCCCACGCACGCGGTCGCATTGGCGACGCGTGCGCTGCGCGCGACTTCAGACGTCGGCCATGCACGGCGCAAGGCATGCCAGGTAGCGCCGGACACCAAGGTCTGGGCCAGCCGCTCGCCTTGGTGTCCAGTACGCGCCAGCCCGCAACTATTCATTCCGTTGATTGGCTGCGACGGGTCCTGGGTAGCTCGCGCCGCTGTCTGCTGGATTCGTCCAGGAACCGGCGAGCCACATCAACGCTGTTCCCTGCTGCGCGGGGTTCGGCTGTGACTCATGGTCCGGCCGGGGCCGCACCGACGATGTCGATGGGCAGGGCCAGCGCTCGGATTTGATCTCCCGCGAATCGCCGAGCTAGCGGTGTACCAATCACCGACTTGGCGTTGGCCTGGCGTACGACGCCCGCGCGGGCCCGCCCAGCGCCCGACACGACCCGCCCAGGCGCCATGCTATGGCTACCGGTTCTCGAATCGAGTTGCTCAACGCCCGGCAGCCTTCGCTGGACTGACAGCACCAAGTGGGTCACTTTGGCGATCGAATCGGTCCCAGTTCGCCGATCGAGCCGGCCCACATCGCAGCGATTGCGCGCTGGCGCGGCGGTCACCACCTCCAGGCCCAGCAGATCCGCCAGCGGCGTCAATTGCCGGTTTCGCGGCAGTCGCTCCCACAGGGCACCTGCCGGTTGGCCACTGCCCAGACCTCGCGCTCAGGGTCCGCCGCAGGCCACGCGCCAACCGCGGCTGTGCGTGGCGTTGCTGGCGCCGGGCGCTTGCCACGCTGAAACGTGCGTTGCGCTGCCCGGGACAGCCAACGCCTACATCGTGGAACCGCGACGCTCCTCCTTCCACCCGTTCATGGGCGGCCAAGGCCCGCCGCGATCCAGCACCGGCGGGGCGCGAACCACCATTCGGTGGCATGCCCGCCGGCGGCTCAATCCGCCGACAACGAATTCCTATGCTCCGAGCGTCCTCTCGCCGCTCGGGGGTCCTCCAACCGGCGACGACCACGTCCTCCCAGCGAGTCGACGCCCCGACACTCGCGACGCGGACGACCTCCCGCGTCCCGTCGCATCAACTTCCGCCGCAGGCCCGCGTCGATTACTTGCTGCGCGGGGTATGCGGCACCTGCAGCATGCGGTCTCCGGTCGAGAATGCCTATCCAGGTTTCCGTAGTTGGTCCGCTTTCCGCGCATGACCGACATCTCCGCCGAAGGTCGGTACGGCGGCGGCGAATGTCATGGCATCGGCTCAGGAGGCACGATCTGGGTTCGTCGACAACGGAACGACATACGCGCCGGTCACAGCCACGGAGAGCCCCGCTGCACCTCAAGGGCGGCTCGGTGTCGTCGTCGCCTACCAGGGCTGATCACGAGCTGGGTCGGCGGTGCGGTCGGCACTGGCAAGCAGCGGCTCGTGACTGTCCCCGGCAAAGATGCATCCCCAGACGGCCGCGGCCGGATCCGCCAGGAACGCCGCTTCCCACGTCACCGCCACGACGAGCCCAGCAATCAGCGCCTCATGGTCAGCCTGGTTGAAGCCATGTAGCGCGTCCTCGACCTCAATCAGCATCCGCTGTACTCGCGGCCGATGGGCGGTGACGATCCGCACCTCGGGAAACGTCGCGTACTCCCGCCTCCAACTGCCCGAGAGATAGAAATGCGCATAGCGCCGCAGCTTGAGCCCGTAGCGCCGCAACTCCGCCGTCCCCCGATCGACTTCCAGATAGATCCAGCGGCACCGGCCATCCACGGCAACCTCTGCGATGGCGTCGGGGTGCACCGTCCGCCAGCTCCGCCCCACCTGATATCGCACCCGCGCGTGCGGGTCGGCCCTCCACTCGCGCAGGGTGGCCCCGGGATCGGCCTGACAGGCCTGCCGGATCGCCAGCATGCAGCGGTTGACGGCCAGTTGGTGATTCACGTAGCGGGGCTCCAGGGCCTCGGGCCCGGCGACCGTCGGGATGTCGGCCAGCGGGATCCCGGCTAACGCCACGAGCACGTCGGCACCCGCGGCGGAGAGACCGTAGACGTAGCCGCTGCGGCCGCCCCCAGCGCCCCCATGGAGGGGCTCGGCCCGCACCACCCACCCTTTGCGATGCAACCGCTGCAGGCAGATCTCGCAGGTGCGCCGCGTGGCGGTCTCAAAGGCCAGGGCCTGGACCTGAGCGGCCGTCAGCAGGCGATGGGTGAAGAGCAGGCGCAGCACCTGGAGCTGCCGGGATCCCACACGGACGCGCATCACGAGATCCGATACTGCCGAGGGCGTTGGGAATGGCGCAGACGCCGGATCTGCCGGGGCTTGGACCCCGCGGGAAGCGACAACGTGAGGCTTGGGGACGCCAGGGGTCGTGGGTATGGCGCAGTCGCTGGAACTGCCAGAGCTCGGACCCCACGGGAATCGGGAACTTGAGGCTTGGGGATGCCAGGGGTCGTGGGTATGGCGCAGTCGCTGGAACTGCCAGAGCTCGGACCCTGCGGGAACAGCAAGCTCGCGGCTTGGGGATGCCAGGGGTTGTGGGTATGGCGCAGTCGCCGGAACTGCGAGAGCTCGGACCTCACGGGAATTGACAGCTTGAGGATTGGGGATCCCAGGGGTCGTGGGTATGGGGCAGTCGCTGGAACTGCGAGAGCTTGGACCCTACGGGAATCGGGAGCTTGAGGATTGGGGATGCCAGGGGTCGTGGGCATGGGGTAGTCGCTGGAACTACGAGGGCTCGGATCGGCCGGGAACCCGTACCCCCAGGACGAGGATCGAAGAGGACGAGGAGTGGGGGTACGGGTTAACAGTTCCACGAAGCGAAAGGTCACCAATGCTTGACGAATGCGAAACATTGGGCCTCGTCCATCAGGTTTGGCGGGAGGCCGGTGCACGGCCCAGACGTTCGCGTCGAGCGCTCGGGCCATTCGAAACGCCTTTCGAGCACGCTATCGAGCCACCTATCGCAACGTCATCCGATGGGTCATCCGAATGGCTGGCGCCGCGGTCATGCGCCCCCTCTCGGGTTGGGATCCAGTCCGTCCAACGGCTCCGACGTGCCCACTTTGACGCCGGTCGTGGTCGAAGGCTCGGGCGGTGTGGCAGGTTTGGAATTGGCTTCCTTGGTCTTTCGGGAGGCGTCCTTAGGCGGCTCGCCGTAGCGCTCCGCCACCAGCGCCTCGATCCGCGCCCGCGGCTTGCCCACCTGCTGCCGGCACTGGTCCCGCACTCCGTCGGCCGTCACCGGGTCACCGGCGGGGATGGGCACCACCCGCGCCTCGAACGGGCGCGCCGGCCGATTGTCCACGAGCGTCGTGATCGCCATGTGATACGCCGGCAGCCCGTCGAGCTGCTGGCGGGTGAACGTCGGCACCATCTCATCGACGAAGTGCCGCACTTGTGCCCGCAGGCCTCCAAACACCACGTGCGTGCGGGTGTTGATCAGCACGCTGTCCAGGATCGGCCGCAGCCGCGGATGGCCGGGGTTCTGCGTCGCCACCGTCAGTCCCACCCCGTAGCTGCGCGAGCGCTCGAAGAACGCCGCCATGTCCCGGCCTGTGTCCAGGAACTCCTGGAACTCATCGAACACCGCGAAGAACGGTGGCCGGATGTCGACTGGTCTTCGCAGCACCGCCTGCCAGAACTGGGTCACCAGGATGCTGCCCAGCAGCCGGGAGCCCGCCGCTCCCAGGGCAGTGTCGGCCTGGTCCAGGTTGGCCAGCACGATCTTGCGGTCGGCCAGCGCCCCGTCCCAGCCCACCGCCGAGCGCGGCTGCACCAGGATGTTGCGCACCCGCGGGTCCTGCACCAGCATCGCCATCCGCCGCAGCGCTCCGCCGAACGTGAGCTCGAACTGCCGCGTCGAGGTGCGGTCCACCTGGTTCTGCCAGTAGGACCGCAGGAACGGGTCGCTCACCTGCGGCAGCAGCGTTTGCCGCCAGTCCCGATCGAAGAACAGCCGCTCCAAGTCCAGCATCGAGGGCTTGATCTGGGGATTGGCGGCCAGGGTACGGAAACCGTAGGCGAATGCCTGGGACATCGACGTGCCCCAGTGCAGGTCCTCGCCCTTCACCAGCTCCTTCATCATGGTGTAGACGGCCCCGGCCACGCGTTCGCCCTCGGCCGCATCCCGGACGTCCAACGGGTTGAGCGCCACCGGCCACTCGGTGTCGGCGAAGTCCAGCAGAATCGTGTCCCTGACGCGACCGGGCGGCACGGCGGCGAGCAGCGCCTCCACCAGGTCGTCCTTCGGATCAAGCACAAGCAGGCCGTAGCCCTGTTCCATGACCGAGCGCGCCCACCAGTACAGAAAGGTGCTCTTGCCCACGCCCGTGGGACCGACCACGAGCACGTGCTTGAGGGCGTCGTGGGGCTTGATGCAGGCCCACTCTTTACCCGGATGCTCGGTCATGCGTCGCCGCTCTGCCCCAGGCGCAGGTCACGGCCGTGGGGCACGTCGCCGTAGCGGCCGCCCCAGCGCGTCCAGACCTGGGTTCCGACAAGAGTCTCGAGCTCGACCAGTGGCCGGCCGGTGAGCGCGTGCGCCTCGGCCAGGCTCACCACGAAGCTGGCGCCCGGCCACCAGTCCTGATCCAGGAAGCAGCGGTCGAAGCGCTCCTTGCGCCAGGGGCGGTGGGGCACGAGCCAGTTGAACGCGCCGCGGGTGGGCTCGAAACAAGCCAGCAGCAGGTCAAAGCGATCCTCGGCCTCCGCGCGGCTCGGTGCGTGCAGCCAGAGTTGGAGCTGCATGGTGAGCAGCGGGCTGTGCGCCTTTGTCTCGGCGGCCCGGGCCTGGGCCTGCATCTCATGGGTGGGCTCACGGCGCGTCGGGTGGTAGTCCTGGCCGGTCATGAGGAAGGCCAGCATCTCTCGCAGCGCGCTGCCGATCTCGCGCAACACGGTGCGTCCCAGCCCGCCGCCCGACAGTCGCTGCCCGGCGCGGAGTTGGGCGACGCAGCGCTGGGCCTCGCGAGCCCGGCGTTCGCCCGCCCGCGCGACGAGGAAGCGCACCGCCACGCGTTCGCCCGCCGTCTGATGGGCGAGGCCGCGGTCGAGCAGGACGACCGGGTCCTGGCTGAAGTCGTGGCGCAGCGGCAGCGCCCAATGCTGCTTGGGCACGAGGTAGGCGCGAATCGTGTGGGGAGTCGGGATGTCCCGGTTAGGCGGGGTCATGCATTCATCGGCGAGCCCGCCCCGCAGGGCGGCGCGTGCGGCGAACGTCGCCGCTCACGCGTCGGGACCGTCGCCGGGATTCGGTCCCGTGGCGCTCGGCATCTCGCCGCCACCACCACTCCAGCGCGTCCAGACCTGCCGCTCGCTGAGGGTCGCCAGCACCAGCCGCGGCAGGCCGGTGAGGACACACGCTTCATCAAGGCTCACCACCAGCGTCGCGCCCGGCCACGATCGTTCCCCGGCAAAGCAGCGGTCGAAGCGCCGCCGGCGCCACGGCTCGTGCCGGCGCAGCCAGTTCCGCCAACTCGCGCACGCGTCGAAGCCTTGCCGCAGCCGCATCATGCGGCCTTCGGCTAGATCCGGCGTCGCCGCCTGCACCCAGAGATGAATCTGCATGGTCAGCAGTTGGGCGCGGGCTTTCTCCTCCACCGCGGCTGCGTGCCGTCGCAGCCGCGACAGGGACGTGCGCTGGCGTACGCCCCACCAGAGGCTGCTGCCCAGGTGGCGGATGCGCCCGCCCAGAGTGTCCGGCGGCGCATGCCGCTCGGCCCGCAGGCGTTCGGCCTGGGCACGAAAGTCGCGCACGGTGGCCGCGTCCGCCGGCTCGATGATGAAGCGGACGGCCAAGCGCTCGTCGGCCACAAGGTCCGCGAAACCCTGATCGAGCAGGGCGTGGGGATCCCGGACTCTGGCATGGTCGAACGGCAGGGCGCAGCCATGCGCTGGCTTCAGATAGGCCCTAATTGCGTGGGGTCCCGGGGTTCCGCGGCGAAACTTCCTCATGCCCTGGACCCCAGCGCCACGCGGGCCAGTGGCTCGGCTTCACAGAGTCGAACTCGACAGATCCGCCATCCAGGTGCTGCAGGCCCTCGGCCTTGTCTACGGCTGGAGCGAACTGCACCGCCCGCGACATGCCGTGTGCCATTCATCGAGTGAACTCCTTGGCGGGTCGGTTCGCAACCGGTCGTTTGGGATGAACTCAGGCCGTCCACCGGTCGGCCTTCGTCTGTCACAGCCAACCGTAGGGAGGAACGGCGCCTGGCGGAATCCAGGTTTCCGTAATTCGTCCGAGCGAGCCGGTCGGCGCCGATTGGTGGCATCGGGTACCTCTGACTCCGGAACCCTCGGCCCGGCGCCCTCTCGGATCCAGAACAACAGGCGGGTCGAGGATCGGGAGCAAGATATGGCTGGTGCGAGGGTCACGGTGAGCCTGGGTTCCATGCATTACCACCCAACTCAAAGGCCGTGCCCGAATCTTTGGTGTCTGGAAGCGTGAAAGGCCTGCGAGGCGGCCTTTCGAACATCCCGCCTAGGTCCTACAGGCCCGCGCGCGTATCCCATTCGGCGACGACCTGTGACATGCCGCCGCTGCCAATCAGACCGGTCGTGGGATCGCCACCATCCCGGGTACCTTGCGCCGCCAAACCAGGTTGAGTGACTTGCACCGGCCGCGTTTTGCGTCGCAGGCGGCCAAGACGCCTAGCTCTACGGATGATCCAACGGATCTTGGTGGTTCCAGACAGCCTGCACCGTGGATTCTCCCATGTCGGGAATCGCGTGGTAGCTTTTGGCCCGACCGCCTGCCGGGATTGGCGGCGTGAGACGCGCCCCGCCAGCCGATCCACTGCCGCCAGCAACTGATGCGCTGCGGCCTAGCCAGGGGCAGGTTCGACGCCAGCAAAATGCCCAACTGATGCAGCCTGAGCAGCAACCGATCTTGCGGCAACTCGCAGTAGACCGTCACTGATAGCCGGAAGCTAAGAAAGACTGATCTACACGCCTCTGCACCGCCCACACATCGCCAGAGGAATCATTCCGCCAGACCGCAGGTCGTCCGTCACCTGCATTCGCCTTCGACCCCGTTGTCCGCATGGCTGAAATCTACTGGCTATTGCTCAATGCGAAACACCTTCAACACCTCGTCGCCCAGGTTATTGATCACCTTCACCGCGATGCGGCCGGACTCCGGCCGGGGGAAGGGCCGCGAAATGTCGCTACGCAGCGTCGCCCAGGCGTCGGCGTCGATCTCGGCCTTCAGCGTGGTCTTCAGCGCCTTGTAGGGATCGTTCGCGCCCAGGAAGTAGGCGTGGCGCACGAAAAAGCTCTCCGAGTCGTAATCGGTGTCGATGAACCAGCACGCGATGCCATCCGTGTCATCGCTGCGCACCTCGCCGGTGCTGGGATCGAACACGTCCACGCCGTTCACCTTCACTTGGACCTGACCGTTGGCGGCGTCCAGCACGTCGATGTCCGGCTCGCCGAAGATCACGAACAGGTTGCCCTGGCCGGTGTTCTTGAGCTCTCCCGCCATGTGCAGATCGGCGTTCATGCGGGCCTTGAGGACCGGGATGCGGCCCAGCTTGTCGAACTCGGTGGCGTGGGCCTCGTAGTTGAAGGCGCAGGCGATCAGCAGGTCGAAGCCCGCCTCGGCGGCTTCGAGCGCGGCTTCCACCAAGTCCTGGCGCTGCACCGTGCCGAACTCGGGGCCGATGAAGACTCCGGCGCGCCGTTGCGGACCCGACTCGTCGCCTTCCTGGTAGCGCCCCTCGGCGCACACGTGACGGCCGGGCCAGGGAATCAGCGAGTCGAACTCGATGCGGTCCTGCTTGTGCGCCTGCTGCACGCCGGCCGTGCGCAGTTGGTCCAGGATGATCGCGGCGAAGTCCTGCGGCTCGCCGTAGTGACCCGGCGTCTCGGCCACCCGGTCGATCAGCTCGCCGTGCTCGTCCACGCCCAGCATGCGGTGCGGCGATAGGCTCTCCACGGTGAACGGCCCGGCCACGCGCACCGTGCGCTTGTCCTCGTAGGGCTTGTCGAAGAGATACTCGAACTCGGCATGGGCGGCGATGGAGGCGTCGATCGCTTCCTGGCGGGCGATGCGGGCCTCCCAGAAGGCGGCCAGCGGCTCGCGGGCGGCCGCCGGCCAGTCTTCCGGCGCCTCATGCGGGACTTCCCACTCCAGCAGGCTGCTGGCCGGCGCGGACTCACCAGAGGGCAGCGTAACTTCCGTACCGCTGGGCGCACTTAAATCAATTGGCTCGCCTTCCCGTCCGCCGGTAGGTGACGTGTAGGGGGTCGGGTGTCCACGAAGCGTCTGGTTCAGGTCAGCCAGGGCGGCTTCCACAGCCGGCTGCAGCCGGTCCCAGATCACGTCGATCTCAGCGTTGTTGGCGATGTCCCTGAGCATGATGTGGGGCACACGCTCGCAGACAAAGCCCTGGCGAATGTCGCCGTGGGTTGCGCCTAGGGGCGCGCGATCGGAGGTCTGCACGATGTGCCGGCCGCTGATTTCGGCTTCCTTGCGGCGGCCGTCCGGGCTGTCGGAGAGCAGATACCAGGGATATCGTGCACCCATAATTCGGGTCCGCGCCAATGCCAACGCAACTCGCGACGTGTCGATGGTGATCCAGCGGCGCCCCCCCTGCTCGGCCACGTACGCCGTCGTACCCGAGCCACAGGTGGGATCTAGGACCAGATCGCCGGGGTCGGTGGTCATCAGGAGGCAGCGTTCCACCAGCTTTTGGGAGCTTTGAACTACATAAATCTTCTGTTCAGAGAATCCCGTGGCCAGGACATCGCTCCAGACATTAGCAATCGGATATACCGAGAAATCATCCAAGAATCTCCGATACATGAGTGAATTGCCGATAGGCTTGAGCCGATGGGCTCGCCCGAGGCGTGACAACCCCAGCAGGCTAGTCTTCCACCCTCCTCTAGCCACCCGGAACCGGTTCCCGTTAATTGATGGTTCAAACCTTGTAGTCGCGCCCCCGGACTGGCTAGCCAGATTGTCGGCGGCAAAGACGCGCCCATTGGGCTCACGGCCCCTAGCAATTCGCGAATCGCTGAGATCAGACATCAGTTGCCATACGTATTGGGAAGTTCCTACTTGACCGAGCTGTTTGGGTCTATTGAGCTGTCGATACTTCAGTGACTCCTTGCTTCTGGCATACCAAACTACGTAGTCAGCAACGCCGGCCAGATACCGAGACGTCTGGCTACTGGTCTTTAGGACGACGATATCTGCGACGTGATTGTCCTGTCCGAAGACCTCATCCATTAGCGCCCGCACGCGGTGGACGTTCTCATCGCCGATTTGCACGAACACCGAGCCGGGTTCGGCGAGGAGATCCCGCGCCGTGGTCAGCCGGTCGCGCAGATAGGTCAGGTAGGAGTGGATGCCGTTGCGCCAGGTGTCGCGGAAGGCCTTGACCTGCTCCGGTTCGCGGGTGATGTGGGCGGTATTGCCGTCGCGCACGTCCCGGCTGGTGGTGGACCACTGAAAGTTGGAGTTGAACTTGATGCCGTAGGGCGGGTCGATGTAGATGCACTGCACCTGGCCGCGCAATCCCTCGCGCTCCGCCAGCGAAGCCATCACCTGCAAGGAGTCTCCCAGGATCATGCGGTTCGACCAGTTGGCCTGGTGCTGGTAGAAGTCGGTGCGGTCGGCGCCCTCAGGCAGTCCGTTGAAATCGGCGAAGAAGTCGAGTTGCGCCCCTTCGCGCTGACCGATCTTTCGCAAGTCGTCGATCAGCGCCTTGGGCGAGACTTTCTCCTGGATGTAGAGGGGCGGCGCCTGTGTCACCAGGTCTGACCAGTCGGCTACGTCCTTGCCCCGCCAGACCAGCTGCGGGTCCAGGTCGGGGTTGCGGCGCTCGAACGCCGCCTCGATCGGATGCCGCTCGTCGTCCTTCAGCAGCGGCTGATGCTCGGCGCTGGGAATGTTCGGCCTCGCGGCCGCCTCGTGCGACAGCGACTCAACCTTGAGCGGTTGCCGCGTCCCGCGTCTACGCGCCATGCGCCGTCATTCCGCCTTCCACTTCATCGAGCAAGGCGCGCAGGCGGGGCAACATGGTGGGAATCGCGTCCTGAATGATGGTCCAAATGACGTCGTTATCTACGCCAAGGTATGCATGAATGATGCGGTTGCGGGTTCCTATGATCGCGCTCCAGGGTATCTCCGGATGCGCGTCGCGAACGGCTCTTGGGACATGCGTTGCCGCTTCTCCGATGAGCTCGATGTTGCGAAGGCTGGCGTCGTAGGTCAACTCGGCGGCGACGAACGCTGCCTGGTTCAAGCCGTTGGTATAGGACGTGACCTTTTCGCAGAATTCGATCATGTCCCGCACGTAGAAATCCCATCGGCGCGGTTCGGCATCGACGTCAGACATCGACGGCTTCCGCTTCGACATACGGGCGTAGCTCGCGGCGCAGCGCCTTATCCGTCACCAGGTCGACGGGGCGGCCCAGGAGATCCTCGATATAGAACTGCGTACCAAAATAGCGCCGCCAATCCGCCGGCCCATCGAAGCTGACCAGGATGTCGATATCGCTGTCGTCCTCGGCCTGATCGCGGACCGTGGAGCCAAAGAGCGCCAGTGAGGTGACGCCGAACTGCTCGACCAGCACGGGCTTATGCTCGCGCAGCAGCTCCAGCGTTTCCTCTTTGGTCATCTGCGCGCCCATGATCCATAGCCTAGCGGCTGGATTCCCTTGAGGCGCGCGGTGCGGATCCGAACCACGCCGCGGGCGGGCGGGCCGGCCATCTCGTGCGTCAGCGATTCGACCTTGAGCGGTTGCGGTCTCCTCGTCATCCAGTCCTAGCCTCTCTGAGCGCTCGAAGCAGGCGCGAGGCTTGCGCCGGTCCGCACAAGGACTTCATTCAAGCTCGCCGTGATCGCCTCGTCCAACTCGTCCCCGAGCGCGTAGACGTCTCTGAGCTCCAGAAAGTCCCACCGACCGAAACTCTCCAGGCTATTGACCCCCGGGATCCAGTCGGTGTCCATCGTCGCCTTCTTCTCCTTGGCGTCCTCCCCCCGGTAGCCCTTGATCTCGACGACCAGGCGCAGCAGGTCGGCTTCCCCGTGACCGTCGTCCACCAGCAGGATGAAGTCGGGGATGTAGCGGCGACTGGTCGATCCCATCTGGTAGGGAACTTCCAGACCAAGACCCTGGTTCTTGACGTAGGCGCGCACCAGCGGGTGCTCCTCGACGACGCGGCAAAACTCGGCCTCCCATTCGCTGTCGCAGATCGCCCAGTTGACGTGGCAGCGGCGAAAGTCTGTGCGCCACCGAATCGGCTTCGAGGTGGTGAACCTGACGTGGCGGGTCGAGCCGGCGGGGTTGTAGGGATCGAGGATGGCCTTGACCGGGTTCTCGCCCTGATGCGAACGGGTGATGGCGCGGGTGATCCGTTCACAGGCCATGTCGGCAAGCTCCCGGTGCATCAGCTGCGCGGGATAGGTCTTGCCCCGGCACACCAGGTGCTCGTTCAGCCAGCGGCGCGTGATCTGCCGCAGTTGGCCAAAGAGATGCAGCTTGGGCGCCTCGCCCGGGTCGCGCCACTTGGTTTCGAGCAGCCGCCAGGTGAGGTGGTATTCCAGCGCGGCCCGGCGCATGCTGCCGAGGTGCTCGACGGTGAGATTCTCACTCTCACCGATCAGCCCTTGAACGAGGGTGTCGGTCGGACCCACGAGCTCCGGCGTGAGTACGAGGGTCGAGTCCGCCGTGAAGTCGGCGTCCAGGCGTTCCCGCGGAAGCTCGACGCGGTAGCCAAGCACGCGGGGAAAGGAAATCTCGCAGTCGTCGCGCTCGGGTGAAATGGCCTGGACCTGCACCGTCTCGCGCGGCGGTGGTGGCTTGATCACGACCGGTTTTGCGGTGAAGTCGAAGGGGATGCCCAGCACGTCGGCGTATTCGGCGTTCAGCAGCCCCAGTTCGTTCAGGTCGTAGGACTGCCGCCGCAGCGCGCGGCCCACCGCCTGCTCGCACAGCAGCTGCGTGCCGAACGCGCGCACGCCCAGCACGTGGGTCACGGTGTTCGCGTCCCAGCCCTCGGTGAGCATGGACACCGAGACCACGCAGCGGATGTCGCCGCCCAGTTGCTCATGTTTGCCCACGGTGTTCATGACCTCGCGCAGCAGGTCCTCGTCCGTCACATGGTCGGCCCGGCTCCGGTCGCCGGTGCGCTCGACGATCTCGCGCCGGAATCGGTCGACCTCGGCGGCGGCCATCTTGCGGAAGTTGGCATCCAGCGCGTCGCCGGATTCGAGCTGCTCGCTGTCGATGAGCAGGGTGCGCGGACGGGCCAGCCGCTGGCCGTTGTCGTCGAAGTTGCGGAACAGCTCCAGGTGTCCGTTCCGCAAGACCTGCGAGCCGTCATCCTGCTCGTGGTGGAAGCCGGAAATGTAGTCGTAGACGAGCTTCGACGTCGCGGTGTTGTTGCAGACGATGATGAAGCACGGCGGAACCGGAATGTTGGCCTTCCGCCAGAGATCGAACGTCTTGGCGTAGTGGCCGTAGAGGGCCTGCAGCGCGTTGACGAGCTCAATGGGGAGCGAGAGCGGATCGAGGTTCGGCATCGAGCGCCGGTTGCCCTTGGGCATTTTCGGGCCGATGTGCTTCCAGAGTTCGCGCAGCACGGGCATGTCGCTGCTCGGCACGTTGTCGGCGACCGGCACGCGCGGGAGCTTGACGATGCCGCACTCGATGGCGTCCATCAGCGAGAAGTCGCTCATCGTCCAGGGAAAGAGCGTGCCTTCGGCGTAGCCCGAGCCGCGCAGGAAGAACGGCGTGGCGGAGAGGTCGACTACACGCCGCAGGCCAAGCCTGCGGTCCACGGCCTCCAGCCCCGAGATCCACATTCGCGCGGCCTCGTCGTTTCGCTTGGCCTCGCTCAGGTCGTCGCCGGTGAGCTTGCCTTCGTCGTCCGCCTCCTCGGGCCGCCGCCGGTAGCAGTGGTGCGCCTCGTCGTTGATGGCCAGGATGCTTCGCATGTTCATCAACTCCGGCATGACCCGCTGGAGCATCTGGCCTTCGGTTTCCGTGGTCTGCACCTCGGCGCCGGTGCGTCCCTGCAGCAGATCGCGTCCGCCCTTGGAGATTTCGAGGGTCTCCCGCAGCTTGAAGGCGTGGAAGTTGGTGATGACGATCTTGGCTCTGTTCAGGTCGGCCAGCATGTCTGATGGGACGAGCTCGCGGTCCTTGTAGTAGCTGTCCGGGTCGTGGGGCTGGAGCACGCGCAGCCGGTCGCGGATGGTGATGCCCGGCGTGACCACCAGGAACCCGCGGGTGAAGTTGCGGCTGTTTGGCCGGCGCACGGCGTTGAGCGTCTGCCAGGCGATCAGCATCGCCATCACCGTGGTCTTGCCCGCGCCGGTGGCCAGCTTGAGCGCCAGCCGCGCCAGACCGGGATTGGCCTGCTCGTTGGCGCCCGCCAGGTGGTCGATGAACCTCCGCCCGTCGCGGCTGCCACTCGGTGCGACCTCGGTCAGCCAGATGAGCGTCTCCATCGCCTCAACCTGGCAGAAGAAGGGCCGGAAGCTGCTGAACTGGTGGCTGCGCCAGTGCTGCAAGAGCCGGGCGGTCTCCGGCGTGACGCCCCACTTGTTGGGGTCGGGAATGAGGCGCCACTCATCCACCCGCTGCCGCAGGCTCGCGATGATGGGCATCGGGTCGTACTGCTGGTCCTCGCTCGACAGGCCCTCGCCTTCGTCGAGGACCATCTGGCGCTGCGCCGAGCGCTTGCGCGGAGCGGGGACCGGCGTGACGAACTTGGCGGCCCGGCGGCCCTGGACGATGCGGTTGGTCGGCTGCCCGTCTTCGTCGAGCTCCCAATGCTCCCCCGGATAGTCGTAGGGAGAGTTCAGAATCGGCTGCGCGAAGAAGTCGGGCATGGTCGGTCGCTAGCTGGCCTCGGTTACTTCCCAGTAAAGACTGCCAGGGCTGATTTGAGCAACTCCAGATCAGCTACTGAGTCAAGCAGCAGGCGAAGGCGGCGGGCTTCTCTTGCACGAGACGCGGGCCGTGCGGGCGCGTGGCGGCGATGGCTTCACGTTTCACCTGCAACACGTGATTCCGAAGCATCGCTGCTGGAATCGGACTGCCGAGACAGCCGCATGGGATGGTGTTATCGACCTAGGAAACCTCTGAACAACTGGGGTGCCTGAGCACCAGGGTGCTTGGGCGGGGCCGGAATCGCTGCCCGGGGCGCTGCGCCAGCTCGACCCCGCCGTTCAAACCCCGCCCGGGGCCGGGTTCGACCCCGCGCAGGGCGCAGATCACCCCCCCTTACGCGGGTGCGGCGCGTGTCGCCAGCAGCAGATTGACGAACCCGAACAACAGGCACAGCCGGGTGCGGTTCTTGGCCAACCCGCGATACCGCACCTGCCCATAGCCGAAGTGCCGCTTCACATACAGGAACGGATGCTCCACCTTTGCCCGGATGGAGGCCTTGCGCTGCTCCGCCTCGGCGGCGGCGCTGCCCGGCGGCAAGCGCCGCCGCTGCCCCCGGCGTAACGCCACCTGCCAATCGATCGCCCGCCCCCGATGCTCCGGGCGCCGGGCTACCCCCTCGTACCCCGCGTCGCCCCACACGCGCGTCTCGGCGCCGTGCAGGAGCTGCGGCACTTGCGTGATATCCGCCACGCTGGCCGCCGTCGTCGCCACGCTGTGCACCAGCCCCGTGGCGGCGTCCACCCCGATGTGCGCCTTCATCCCGAAATACCACTGCTGGCCCTTCTTCACCTGATGCATCTCCGGGTCCCGCGCTTGGGCGCGGTTCTTCGTTGACGCCGGCGCGTCAAGAATCGTCGCGTCCACGATCGTCCCCTCCCGCAGCCGCAGGCCCTGCGTCGCCAGGTGCTGGGTGATCTCCGCCAGCAGCCCCGCGTCCAGGTCGTGCCGTTCCAGCAGGTGCCGGAAATGCAGGATCGTGGTCTCATCGGGCCGCGGGTCCCGCGCCGTCAGCCCCACAAATCGCTGTACCGCCACGCTGTCGTAGAGCGCGTCTTCCATCGCCGGGTCGCTCAAGTTGTAGAACAGCTGCACGCAGTGAATCCACAGCAGCAGGGCCAAGGGATACGGCGGCCGCCCGCGCTCGCCGGTGGGGTAGACCGGGCGGATGAGCGCTTCCAGCCGTGCCCAGGGCAGCAGCGCGTCCATGCGCTAGAGAAAACGCTCCCGCCGCGTCTGGCGCGGTTGGCCGTCATACCCCACGTCGGCAAGTGAGCGTAGCGCAACCATCGGCGCCCTCCCCGGATCGTCGGCACGCATGAGCATCGACCCCGCCCATAAGCCGCCCCCGGATTAGACCAGAGCTTTCCTTAAGCTCACCACGGCGCGATGCCCGTCATCTGCCAGTGCAAGGAACTACCGCACTGGCGGTGGAGACCTTCGATGTTCGCCACATACTCGGCACGACCGAAAGCCGTAGACGTTCCGAGCCAGTGCGATCCCGTGGGCTAACCATTCCCATCCAGTTAGCGCCCACACGTGACAACATGGCAGCTGCCTTGCCGCGCCGTAGCGGAGCGGTCGACTCAATCCACGCACACCTAATGAGTCGCATCCGTAGAGACTACCGTCTCGCGAACGCCACTAGCCGGATGCCCTATGCATCCCACTATCGCTTTCCAACGATCAGCCCCACTTAGAGCCTGTCAGGAAGGCACCAGGCAAGAGCCATGTTCCGTGAGTGCTGATCGGAAATTGTTCATACTCACACCTAACGCTGGCTAACAGGACCCTGCTAAGCATGGTTCTTAGCTTCCTAACTTTGTATTCCGTCAAAATGACCCAGGAAAATCCTGGCAACAGTCCAACTGCGGTCAGCGCTACTCCGTATTGTACATCCAGCACTATAGATTGAGGTAGATTGTCGATTCCGGCGGCCAGGAGTGTCCAAGTTAGGCTCGCCACCGCTATCGCAAGACCGCCGGGCACAAAATTCGACCAAGTGAGCCGTATGGCAGTGAGGGTTATCTTTTGCCTTAAGCTCAGATCAGGGACGGAATCCCGATCTAGCGATATACCCATATCCTCCGCCAGAGAATCAACTCGTTGCTCAATAGCATCAAGTCGTCTCCCAATCGACGCCATCCATCTAGCGGCCGGCCACCAAATGACATAGTACCAGCCGAGAGCAACAATCTCTATTGCTATCATAAAGCTAGCGCCACTAGCCAAGATGGAGGCGAACAGCAAATCCGGCGAATCCTGTCTGATGGCAGCAATTAGCCCCACTATTCCACCCACTAAGCCAATGAGAAGTAGCCGCACATAAACTAAAGTATACATTAGCCTTCTCGCCTCGACTTGTTCCTGAGCTCCAAATATTCGACAATTCCATATATAGATTCGGCAATTACAATGAATGACCCACTTGCGACGGCAGAAATCTGTGCGAAGAGTATTAGAAGGTCTGCCGTCTGGTCTGCAATGGACTCCATCAGGTCGTCTTGGACAGTAAGGCTGATGATGAAGTCTGTAAGTTGACTCAATGCCAGCAGGACTATTAGCAGCACAGTTGACTGCACGAGGCTCGCTATGCTGCGTCCGACACGGCTGCGGTCAAGCCGTCCCCAGAATTCCAGGATCACTTGCACTAGGTCATACGTCGTACTCTAAGGCAGCACGTTTAGCGCCACCACAATCGCTCCAGGGTAACCGACAACGGTTGATAGTTGACCGCGTTCACTCTGGTATGGATTTCGTGCCCTTATACAGTGTCCGGCGGGCCCCGACTCAGGCGTCCGTGGCTTTCCAGGAGATTAGCGGGGCGCAGGTTGGAGATATGCGACCCCACCGAACTCCGGCCCGGCCACGGCAATCTACGCCAAGTCAATCCTAGCATCGGCGGTTTCGACCTTCGTGCGCCACGTGCCAGCGGCCAAGGCGACGAGCGGTTCCTCGCGGCTCACGCCTTCGACGAGCACGACCTCGCTCGGCCCTCCCCGGAGGTAGGGCGGCCGATGGCAGAAGGCGTGTTGCTGCGCCGCGCGCTGGGCGAGTTCACCTATGCCGACAGTGCGCCACTCATCTCGCTGGCGCTGACTGCCATTGCCGCGCCCGCCTAGGATTCCCGTCCGCAGATCTTGGTCGCACAGCCGAATGTCAGGCAGCTCCGGCGCCCGGATGCCGCTATGGAAGAGCAGGTTCAAACTCGTCCGCCCGCGCGCCCGTAGACTGGTCGGGCCCGTCAGGGTGGCCACCAGCCCCTAGCATCCCTCGGGGGAGATGGGCACGATTGGCTTGGTAGTTGGCGCGGCGGCCTAACCGCGCCGGCTCCTGCTGTTTCGTGCAGTCCTCGCGCGCGAGCACAGGGGGCGAAAGCCCGCAGCACGCCCGGGCGGGCTGGTGGTGTAGTCACTGAGCCGACCGCCGGCGCGGACGTTGCGTTGATGGGCGAAACACAGATGCTCGCCCTTGGCGTGAGCCACATAGTCTCCCGCCTGCCGCAGGGTAAAGTCGGAGAAGGTTGGTACCGCAGCCGTCGTCGCCCAGCGCAGGTACGACGGCAGGACCGAGCGGGAGTTCTCGATGGTCGTCGGGGACGCGCCCTTCGCGGTCAGCGCCGCTAGACAGTGTTCCAAGGGTGTTCGCAGCGGGCGAGTCGCGAAGGTCGGACCTGCCCAGCATCGGGGTGCCTACGCGTGTCTGTGGTCGAGTAATTGTAGGCTGCGCGGTGCCGCGCCGCCGACCGCCGCGAGCGGACCAAGGCATGCAGGCACAGCCCGACGGGCGCCGACAGGCACGCCATGAGTGCGGCGCTGTCCAAACACCCCTGCAGCAGACCTGGAATATCCCCGCTCGCCTGTTCCATGGCCGCCTCCGATTGCCACCTGGCATGCGCCAGCGAAGGAAACCCGCTTGTCGCGTCGGCCACCGCGAGCTACGTTGCCTTCGGGTGGGCAGCGGGGCCCACCCGATGGACGGGGGCGCCGATGCCGCGCATGCCACGCCCCACGCTGGCTGCCATCACTAGCGGGATCCGCACTATCGCCGTGGTCGTGCTCGTCGTCGGGGCGCTGGTCATCGCGCCAGCGGCGTGTGGGAACGCGGTGCCCGCTGCCGAGGCGCCAGCACTCATCGTGCTAGCGGGAACGACGGTCCGCCTCGGGGATGTCGTCCCGGACGACGTGATCGCCTACTACTGGGAAACAATGTCGCCAGCGGAGCGCGAGCGCGTGGAGGCCCCGTCGCTCGACGCGCTTCGCGACTATCACGTGACGGGACCGGCCGCGGTGCCGTACTTCACGTCCAGTTCGCCCGCCGAAAGCTCAGAGACCGTGCGGATCGTCACGGACCTCCGTGAGGTCGAGCGTCGGTTGGCCAATGCACGCGCGGCGTACCCGTCGGGCGACATGCGTCGGCGGGCCACCGAGGCGGTCATCAACGCGCGAGTGCCAGCCCTACACATTCCGTCGGGCACGACCGTGCGCATGGGAGATGTCTTCCACGACGAACTCATCGTCTACAGCTGGGAACGCTTCTCGCCGGCGGAACGAGAGAGCATGCGGCAGCGCAACGGGTGGGAGTCGCTTGATGACTTTCGCGACATCCGCTACACGGGACCGGTTTTGGTACCGGCCGTCGCGGGAGAAATACCCGTAGTGCCCCCGGATACCGGCCCCTGCGACAACATCATCGTCAGCAAGGTGGTGGTTGAAGTCCCGGTCAGCGGCGATGACGACACGGGCCACCACTCCCCGCCGCTGCCCG
The DNA here is from genome assembly GCA_026706485.1 of Chloroflexota bacterium. NCBI lineage: Bacteria > Bacillati > Chloroflexota > Chloroflexota bacterium. The sequence goes on from JAPOYR010000007.1 coordinate 99,340, forward strand.
AGTACACCGCGCCCGAAGTCGGTGAGCGCCTGGTTAGCGTGCCGGTTGAAACGGCGGAGCCATGCGAGGTCCCCCCGAACGCCATCGGGCGTAGCGTCAAGCCGGATGAAAGCACGGTCATCCCCTCCGACTCCAAATCATCGGAAGGAGACGCAGATTAAACTCGCCACGCCGACCGCCGTCGCTATCGCGGTTTCCACTCCCCGTCCTGATCATGATCGCCGCTGGGTTCGACTTCGAGTTCGCTCAGAACGAGTCCCAGCGGCGCGAGCTCATGGAAATGCTCAGGGGCTACGACTTTCAGACCTTGTCGAGGGTGCGTCAGACACAATCAACGCAATCGAGCCGGAGACATTCGTCGTGGATGTCAGCCAGCACGTCTCGGGCGAACCCGGAGAGAGAGTGACCGTGGTGCTGAGTCCTGGCGTGTGGGAGGAGCTGGGGGGCGGGACTGACGACCAGCCCGTGTCGCTCACCAGTCAGGGGCGTCCCTTCGCCATGAGCTGAACGGACTTCCGGACCGCGATCAGCGTCCTGCCCCTCGACCAGCCGTGGTCGGTGGACTTCCGGTGGCAGTCGTTCACGGGCACCTATGCGAGCAGCTAAGAGGCTCGACACGCTAAGACGTTGGGCGTGGATGACCTGACTGCCCGTGGGGCTCGTCGTCGAGGGGCCATGGTGTGGCACATGGTGCGGATCGACCTGCTGATTTGGGGAGCGAGTCCGGCGTACTTGGCCGCCCCTTTAGGCCATGTTCGGGAACGGGTACCTCAGGATCGCTACCAGGGTCGTTCGCCAGGTCGTGCTCGCTAACGGGATGGGGCGCGAGGATCATCTCGTTACCCTGCCCCTAGGCACGTGGCGAGAGACGGTCACAGCGCCAGATTTCGGCATGAGGACGGCCCGAATTAGCAGCACCGGTGAGCACCGCAGCGACATCCGTTGGGGCATCGCAACGTTCGACGGTGCGACACGCGCTCGGTCGGCAATCCTTGTGGTCGGCAACGTTGACAAGCTCTACGTCACGCTTGTCGGTCAAGGATTCCGCATTCACATCAACGCCAGTCACGACGACTACTCGTGGTCGGTGGCCCGGAAGCGCTTCGCGCACAAAGTACTATCCGCACGCATGTCGGGACTCACTCCAAGCAGCGAGGCACTCAGTGTGAACAAGGTCAATCTTGCGCAGGCCGAGCCCGTTGCGGACGCTAAATTGCCTGCCAATCCGGGCTGCTATGTCCTCGCCGCGGGGCCTGAAGCCGTGAGAGAGCTTGGCCTTACTCCTCGTTCTGATCCCGTGGTTCTTTACGTGGGGAAAGCGGAAACCGGCGTTCGGGCGCGCGTATCCCGAACGCATTTGGTCGAGAGTCGCACTGGTAGCTCAACGCTCCGGCGCTCAATCGGCGCTTTGTTGCGCAAGAAGCTGGATCTGAATCCGCAACCTCGATCCGAGAAGCCCAGAGATTCCAAGCGGTACACCAACTACAGATTCGACGCCGCGGGCGAAGAGAGGCTGACCAAGTGGATTGCCGCGAGGGTTCGTGTCATCGGCGTTGCATCTGCTGATCCTTGCACGACTGAGGCTGACTTGATTGACCAACTGCGCCCCCCACTGAACCTTACGAAGCTCGGTGGATGGAAGAATCCTGACAAGAGAATGATCGAAACCAAGCGGAAGGAGTGCGCGGCGCTCGCGCGTCGTCACGGCGATCGTCGGTAGACGTTGCCAGCCCACCCTGACGCAGCATCCTCGCGCCGGCACCAAAGACGAGACGAACGCGGCGGTCGCCCCCTGCAGGGATCGTGCACGGCCTCCCAGTCGCTACTGGGCGGATGCTCCTCGTCAGCGGGTCCGCGCGCAGCAACTCGGCCGACTGGTGCACGTCGCGCCGGTCGGTCTTCACCCGGTCGCCGGGCCAGTGCGGGATCAGCGCCGGTGCAGTCCCCGACACGCAAAGTCTTCGGCCTGCAGCTGGCGCTGCACTGTGAAGCCCGTCGGCCCGGCCTCGTGGCCCGCCACGACCTGACCCTCGGCGTCGCATCGTCACTCCTGAGCCAGCCTAGGGAGATCTCTCCCTTGTCGGGGCCTCCCGTTCGGGCCCTTTGAGACCTGCACAACCACCGCAGCGGCGGCGATTGCCGAGGCCGAAAGACCCTCCGAAGTAGAACGCCAAGTCCCCGCCGGACCCAACTAGGTGTACTGACCACAGAGGTGTGAGACACGGCTGACGGGTGGGAGACCGCCCAACGA